>DASVHX010000411.1:0-3288 GCA_036382355.1 Bacteroidales bacterium | reverse complement strand
CGTGCGCATTCCGCTCGACCTTACAGGCGGAGATGTAATGCCGATCGACGAAATGCTGGGTGCATATTCGCCGTCTGCTCACCTTACTGACGATTTTTTTCAGAATAAAGTGGCTTTTGTCACCATCCTAAATTTCCCTTTCTATTCACTAAAAGAGAAGACAGAACAGGGAACGGCATGGTCGCGCAAGCAATGGGCCTATGCACGAATGGGCGACATGTTTACTTCCCGCGTTCCTGCCGAGTTGTTGTTAAAAATCTCTGAATCGCTCAGCAATGCCGATTCCTATATTTCGAGCTACAATATTATGATGGGTAACCTGGTAGATAAAGATGGAAAAACCTTATTCCCGCCCGACTTGAAACTGATAACCCACTGGTGCATCCGCGACGAATTGAAGTCAGATTATGCTTTACCTAATGGAATAGTGAAACAGAAAATGATCTATGAAGTTATGAAACGCATCATCGATCAGTCTATACCACAGGAAGTGATCAACAATGCAGCCGTGAAATGGAACGTGGCGGATAACAAAGTGATTAAAGATGGCAAAGTAATAGCTTCTGCACCCGAACCCGATACGCGTTATCAGCACCTGCTCAATAATTTCAATGCTGAAAAAGCAGTTGATCCTTATTATCCCGGTTATCCGACCTATATAAGCCGAAGCTTCGAACTTGGCATGGAAATTCCGCAGGAAGATGTGGAAAAATTGTTTGTTGATTTCATGACTTCGCCCCGGGTGAAAGAAGTGGCCACGCTCATCAGCAAGCGGCTGGGCCGCCAACTTGAGCCGTTTGATATCTGGTACGATGGATTCAAGGCGCGCAGTACTATTTCCGAAGATATGCTTACAGGCAAGACAAGCAAACTCTATCCGAACGCAGCTGCCTTTGAAAAAGACCTGCCAAACATCCTGGTAAAACTGGGCTGGACGCCTGAACGCGCAAAGGAAATCACTTCAAAAGTCCAGGTTGATCCGGCAAGGGGGTCAGGTCATGCTGCCGGAGCATATATGAAATCCGATAAAGCGAGACTACGTACCCGTATCGCTGATAAAGGCATGAATTACAAAGGCTACAACATTGCCATTCACGAATTCGGCCACAATGTGGAGCAAACAATGGACCTCCAGAATATTGATTATTACATGATGAGTGGCGTTCCCAATACCGCGTTCACCGAAGCGCTTGCGTTTATCTTCCAGAAACGGGACCTGGAACTTCTAGGCATTAAAGAGAATAACCCGCAAAAGGAAGAACTTCTTGCACTGGATAATTTCTGGATGAGTTACGAAATTATGGGCGTGTCGCTGGTGGACATGGGTGTTTGGAAATGGATGTATGCACATCCGGATGCAACTGCTGCCCAGCTTAAGGAAGCGGTAATTTCTATCGCCAAAGATACCTGGAATAAATACTATGCTCCTGTATTTGGAAGTAAGGATGAACCAATACTGGCCATTTATTCGCATATGATCGATAACCCGCTTTATTTGTCAAATTATCCCGTAGGTCATCTTATCGATTTCCAGGTAGAAGGACAGATTACCGGAAAACCTTTTGCCAAAGAAGTGGAACGCATTTGGGAACAAGGCCGCCTCATTCCTCAGGTATGGATGAAAGGTGCCGTTGGTCGCGAGATTTCTACTGAGCCAATACTTGATGCCACAAGTAAAGCTCTTAAAAAAGTGGTGAAGTAGTTCGTAAAGTTGAATTCCTTATCACTTTACAACTCGTAATCCTTAACTTATACTGGATTAGCATAAAATTTCCCCGCATTGGATTATTCCCTGCGGGGAAATTTATTGGAGAATAGTTCTGCTATTACCCTTGGGAAATGCTCATATTCAAGTTCGTGGATTTTTTGCGCCACATCTTCGGCAGTATCGCCGGGCAGTACAGGGCATCGCGCCTGGAAAACAACCTGCCCTTCGTCGTAATGCTCATTCACCAAGTGAATGGTAATGCCACTTTCAGTATCGCCTGCAGCAACAACGGCTTCGTGAACCAGCATTCCATACATGCCTTTGCCACCGTATTTTGGGAGTAGGGCAGGGTGAATATTCACGATCCGGCCTTCAAAAGCTTGCAAAATATTTTCAGGAACTAGCCAAAGGAAACCAGCTAATACAATCCAGTCGATATGTCGCGCATGCAAATCATTCACAATATCGGAAGTATTGTAAAACCGCGCCCTGTCGAACACCATAGTTGGAATTCCCAGATTTGCTGCGCGCTCAAGTGCAAAAGCTTTGGGGTTGTTGGAATAGAGCACGGCAATCTCACTATCTGCGTCACCAGTGAAATATTCGGCGATGCGCTGGAAATTGCTGCCGTTGCCTGATGCAAAAATTGCGATGCGTCGTTTCATGATATTTAACTTGCTATTGCAAAGTAACTGAAATTTCGGGAATGGCCACCCGGCTTTTCCAAAGAGCTGGAAAAGCTGGGGTATTACTTCATTCATAAGATTGGTATATCCTGTGGAATGCAGGAATCGATGCTTGATACCGAAAGTCGTCTTCTGCAAAAAAAACTATTGATTATCAATAAGATAATTTCAGAGCAGGCAAAAAATATTCACACTTTTGTGAATTGTATGACTAAAAGTTCTTTCTTTGCACCCTAAATCCAAAAAAGCAAAAAACATGTCTGATATTGCAACAAGAGTAAAAGCTATCATAGTTGATAAGCTTGGTGTTGACGAAAACGAAGTAACACTCGAAGCTAGCTTCACCAACGATTTGGGTGCCGATTCCCTCGATACAGTTGAACTGATCATGGAATTCGAAAAAGAATTCAACATTGCCATCCCCGACGATCAGGCCGAAAAAATCGGTACCGTTAATGAGGCAATCGCCTACATTGAAAACAATACGAAATAAGCAGACCCACTGTTAAATGAAGTTAAAACGAGTAGTAGTAACTGGTCTCGGTGCGCTGACTCCAATTGGTATTTCCATCGATGAATTTTGGAATAATTTACTGAATGGAGTCAGCGGTGCTGATCGTATCACGCGTTTTGATACTACAAAGTTCAAAACACAATTTGCCTGTGAGGTAAAGAATTACGATTCCCTTACCTATTTCGACAGAAAAGAAGGCAGGAAATACGATCTTTATGCCCAATATGGCATAGTAGCAAGCGATCAGGCGATAGCAGATGCCAGTCTAAACATGGCCACGCTCGATCTCGACCGTTGCGGTGTTATCTGGGCTTCGGGCATCGGCGGGATACTCACATTTTTCGACGAAGTTTCAGCTTTCGTAAAAGGCGATGGAACAC
>DASVHX010000410.1:0-6120 GCA_036382355.1 Bacteroidales bacterium | reverse complement strand
GGGGCTTTAGCTACTTCAAAAGATTTATGGCATTTTAAAAAGCAGGGCGTCATTGTTCCTCCCATCACGTATGCAGAATTTGTATTCTTTGCTGAATCTGACGGTAAAGTAAATGAAAATTATTACCGCAATCATAAGTTTTACTACCAGGAAGCAGATCCTGAAAAAAAAATAATGTTGTGGGACAAAAATGTAATCTTCTTTCCCCGGAGAATTAATGGTAAATTGGTGTTTCTTCACCGGATCAGGCCTGGTATTCAAATTGTTTTTATAGATAGCTTAAATGAACTCACCAAAGAATTTTGGGGAAATTACTTTCTCAAGCTCGAGGAGCATATCGTGCTCGACCCTGTTTATGCGCACGAATCAAGCTACGTTGGAGGTGGCTGCCCTCCGATTGAAACAGAACACGGATGGCTGCTGATTTATCATGGAGTGGAAGAAACAGAAAGAGGGCGGGTATATTCTGCATGCGCTGTTTTACTGGATTTAAATGATCCTTCAAGAGAATTAGCACGGTTGCCTTATGCTTTGTTCTTCCCTGAATACAACTGGGAATTAGTAGGAGAGGTAAATAATGTAGTTTTTCCAACAGGAACTGCACTGTTTGGGGATACCCTATTTATCTATTATGGTGCTGCAGATTCACTGATTGCCTGTGCTTCTGTGAAGTTATCGGCGTTGCTTGCCGAGTTGTTGAATTATACCACGAAAAATGAAAAATAGAATCGTTTCCCATGAATATTATGAAAATATCATGCATCAACAGGAGTTGTCTGATCCGGGAAATATCATTCATTCCGTGATCAATCCTAAAAATAATAAACAACAACCGAATCCCGATAATAAAAATGATCTGACTGAGATTTTGTTTATTACCTCATATCCTCCGAGGGAATGTGGCATAGCAACTTATTCCCAGGATCTGATAAAGGCGCTTAATAATAAATTCAGCAATTCATTATCTATAAAAGTTTGCGCACTGGAATCGAGCGATACAAATTATACCTACCCAGATGAAGTAAAATATATTCTTAAGACATCAATAGCTGCCAGATATAAACAATTGGCATCAGATATTAATAACGACAACCGCATCAAAATCGTCCTGATCCAGCATGAGTTTGGTTTTTATAAAGAACAGGAATATACATTTCTGCAATTTCTAAGTGAACTTACAAAGCCGGTTGTCATTGTTTTTCATACAGTACTACCTCACCCTGATGGACACTTAAAATTGAAATTAAAAAAAATTGCGGATGTTTGCGAGTCAATCATCGTAATGACACATAATTCGGCCGGGATTTTAACGACCGATTATGGTGTGCCGGAGGAAAAAATATCAGTGATAGCCCATGGTACCCATTTAGTTCCCCATTTGAGCAAAAAAAAATTAAAGACGAAATACAAGCTAAAAGGCAGGAAAGTTCTTACCACATTTGGCCTGCTTAGTTCCGGTAAAGGAATAGAAACCACAATTGAAGCATTACCTGCCATTATTAAACAAAGCCCTGAAGTAGTATTTCTGATAATTGGTAAAACGCATCCCGAGGTTATGAAAACGGAAGGAGAAAAATACCGGGAAATGCTCGAGCAAAAAGTAGAAGATTATGCTCTTCAGGATCATGTGATATTTATTAATGACTACCTGGCATTGCCTGACCTGCTCGAGTATTTGCAACTTACCGATATTTACCTGTTTACCTCCAACGATCCCAACCAGGCTGTAAGCGGCACTTTTGTTTATGCCATGAGTTGTGCCTGTCCCATCATTTCTACTCCTATTCCTCATGCAAGGGAAGTATTGACGGAGGATACAGGAATTATTTTTGATTTCCGCAACTCCCAACAATTGGCCGACGGCGTTCTCCGGTTACTTAACGATGAACCATTACGAAAGAACATCAGCACAAACACCTTGCAAAAAATAGTTTCCACGGCATGGGAAAATTCTGCTGTAGCGCATGCCATGCTTCTTGAAAAAATTGCCGGTGATAAGATTACATTACAGTATAACCTGCCGGCCATCAGCCTGGACCACCTGAAACACATGACAACCGCTACCGGGATGATTCAGTTTTCAAAAATCAACCAACCCGATATCCGTTCCGGTTATACCCTGGATGATAATGCCAGGGCCCTGGTAGCCATGTGTATGCATTACAAATTAACGGGAGATGAAGAGAGTGTAAAATGCATCCATAAATATCTCGATTTTATTAAACTTTGTCTGCAACCAGCCGGCGACTTTCTAAATTATGTAGATAAGGATGATGAATTTACCGATCAGAACAAAGCTGTAAATTTGGATGATGCCAATGGAAGAGCTGTTTGGGCTTTAGGATATTTAGTTTCACTAAAAGACCTGTTACCCGGGGAAATCAATTCAGAGGCCATAACTATTTTTGAACAATCGCTGCATCATATTTGTACGATACATTCTACACGGGCGATGGCTTTTGCTATAAAAGGACTATATTACTATCAAAGTGCGATAACGTCTCCTGTAAATCTCGTCCTTTTAAAAACCTTCGCCAATCGCCTGGTTCAGATGTACAGGCATGAATCGAATGAAAATTGGGAATGGTTTGAAAGTTATCTTACCTATGCCAACAGCATATTGCCTGAGGCCATGCTATATGCCTGGTTGTTGACCGGTGAAAATATTTATAAAGATATCGCAATATCGTCGTTTAATTTTCTCCTGTCACAAACCTTTAATGAAAACGGGATAGAGGTAATTTCCAACAAAGACTGGCTGCAAAAGGGACAGGAAGCAAGACACTTTGGCGAACAACCCATTGATGTTGCCTATACCATAATGACATTAAGTAAATTTTACGATATATTTCTTGAAGAGAACTATCACCTGAAAATGGTGACGGCATTCAACTGGTTTTTGGGAAACAACCGCCTGCATCATATTATTTATAACCCCTGTACCGGAGGTTGTTACGACGGGCTCGAGGAGGCGCATGTTAACCTCAACCAGGGTGCAGAGTCAACGGTAAGTTACCTGATGGCAAGGTTGACCATGGAGAAGTATCAAATATAAGATGGTAAGATCGCAAAATGGCAATATCATATTACTATATTACGATTTTGCATTTGTCGCATGACAAATAATGTTGTCTGAAATATGGTATTTTCATTTAATTTGAATTGACATGTAATCAGATATTAGATAGTTCCTAAATTTAACGACAAATCATGGGTATGAACCCAAAGAAACTAAAATCGACAGCGCCTTCAAAAGTAAAAAAGCCTGATTTAAATTCAGGTAAGTTTCCAATTGTCGGTATCGGCGCATCGGCTGGCGGGCTGGAGGCGTTGGAGCAATTTCTGAGTAATGTTCATGAAAACAGCGGAATGGCGTATGTTGTTATCCAACATCTGGATCCTACACAAAAAGGTATGTTGCCGGAGTTGCTTCAGCGAATTTCCAAAATGAAAGTTTTTCAGGTAAAAGACCGTATGGCTATTAAGTCAAACTGTGTATATGTGATTCCTCCGAACAAGAGCATGTCTATGTTAAAGGGTGTGCTTCACCTGTTTGAACCAATTGAAGCAAGAGGACTGCGGCTTCCGATTGATTTTTTCTTCCGCTCACTTGCCGACGACCAGAAGGAACGAGGTATCGGTGTCATTCTTTCGGGCATGGGCTCCGATGGTAGTATAGGACTCAGCGCCATAAAAGAAAAAAACGGAACAGTGGTTGTACAGGACCCAGCCGCGGCAAAATACGACAGCATGCCCCGTAATGCCATCGATTCCGTGCAGGTCGATATTGTGGCCCCAGCCAACGAGTTGCCTGCAAAGATCATGGATTTTCTTAAGCATGTTCCCGTCGCCAAATCAGACCCGGAGATAGAGATTAAAGACAAAAACTCTCTCGAAAAAATTATTATTCTACTGCGAACCTATACCGGCAATGACTTTTCTTTGTATAAAAAAAATACGATGTATCGCCGCATCGAAAGACGCATGGGCATCCATAAAATTGATAAGATATTTTCATATGTTCGCTTTTTGCAGGAAAATCCAAAGGAAGTGGCTATTCTTTTCAAAGAATTGATGATTGGTGTAACTAATTTTTTTCGCGACACTATAGTCTGGGAAAAATTGAAAGAGTCGGTCATTCCAGATGTTATTTCTAAAATGGAAGCCAGTTCAATATTGCGGGCATGGGTACCAGGGTGTTCTACCGGAGAAGAGGCATATTCATTAGCCATGGTGTTTAAAGAAGCGCTTGAAAAAATTAGTCCACACGGAGGCTTTTCGTTACAGATTTTTGCCACCGATATCGATACTGAAGCCATTAATATAGCCAGAAAAGGCATATTTCCTGCAACTATTACTACTGATGTATCACCTGATCGCCTGAAACGCTTTTTTGTCAGAACTGATGAAGGCTATCGTGTCAATGCTGAAATAAGGGAAATGGTTGTGTTTGCGCAACACAACATTATTATGCATCCGCCTTTTACCAAGATCGATATCATTTCGTGCCGTAATCTGCTTATATACATGGATACCGAGTTGCAAAGAAAATTGCTCGGACTGTTTTACAATTGTATTAAACCTGAGGGAATTATGCTACTGGGCAGTGCCGAAACGCTTGGAACGTATAGTCATCTTTTTAACCCTGTGGATGCCAAATTGAAAATTTTCAAACGCGCCGTTACTACCGTGATACCTGATTTATTTGATTTTCCCTCTTCATCTTCCAGAACCAAACCGACCAATATTGAAAAACAAATACCTGTCAATTCAACCAAAAATATTCAAACGCTTGCTGATCAACTGCTGTTGGAGCATTTTTCACCTGCCGGTGTTTTGGTGAACGGAGATGGCGACATCATTTACATCAGCGGACGTACGGGAAAATATCTGGAACCGGCGGTCGGTAAAGCAAACCTGAATATTTATGCAATGTTACGCGAAGGTTTGCGCAAAGATTTTCCTGCTGCTTTCCGCAAGGCCATAATGAAAAAAGAAGCTGTGGTTTTACGCAATATCAAAGTTGGTACAAACGGTGGTTCGCAAACCTTAAATATTAACATTCAATGGATTGATAAACCGGAGTCTTTAAACGGAACGGTAATGATAATTTTTACTGATGTTCCGGAGATTACTGACATCATGCTACGGGCAAAAAAAGGAAAGAAGACTTTAAAGAGTATCGGGCAATCGGATTTGGAGAAAGAGTTGCTGCGTGCACGTGAAGAGGTGCAGAATACGCTCGAAGAAATGCAGACTTCGCAGGAAGAGTTGAAATCTACAAACGAGGAATTACAATCTACCAATGAAGAACTGCAATCTACCAATGAAGAACTTACGACTTCAAAAGAAGAAATGCAAAGCCTGAATGAAGAACTTCAAACGGTAAACGCTGAATTACAGTCGAAGGTAGATGATTTTTCGAAGGTAAACAATGATATGAAAAACCTGCTCGACAGCACCGATATTGCTACTTTGTTTCTCGACAAAGAATTGAATATCCGTCGCTATACTAATCAGGCCACTAAAATTTTTAAACTGATAAAAAGCGACATAGGACGACCTTTTACCGACCAGGTTTCCGACCTGGTATATCCTGAATTGGTTGCCGATGCGCTCGAAGTACTAAGGACACTCGTATTTATACAAAAACAAATTCCTACTAAAGACGATCGATGGTTTACCATTCGCATTATGCCCTACCGCACCTTCGACGACAGAATAGACGGCCTGGTCATCACTTTTGTCAACCACTCCGATCTTAAGCAGGTGGAAGTAAAATTAAACGAAACAGAGCAGGTGAACCGTTTGCTCTTAAATTCATCCTCAGATGTAATCATTAAATTATCAACCGATTGGAAAATACTTGAGTTTAATTTTGAAGCTGAAAAATATTTCGGCAAAAAACGTGAGCATGCTGTAAATAATAATTTTGTTCAGATGTTTATTCCCGAACCGGTACGAAAAAAGACTGAAAAGGATATGATTAAGCTGCTTAACAAAGGGCTGGATGCTACATTAAAAATGAAGGTCTTAGCAGCCGGAGGTAAGATACCGGTTGTTGAATGGTACGTAAATATACTGCTCAACAACTTGAAAATGAAAACAGGAAGGATAATA
>DASVHX010000409.1:0-2829 GCA_036382355.1 Bacteroidales bacterium | reverse complement strand
TACGTTCGATAGGGAAATCTTTCATATAGCCGGTACCACCAAATATCTGGATTGCATCATAAGCAATCTGATTACAAGATTCGCTGGCGTATAGTTTTAGCATTGGCGTGAAAATGTCGGCCAATTTTTGGTAGCTTTTTGCTTCTTCGCGCTCTTCCTGTTCAAGTTTGCGTTCCTTTTGGGTAAATGAATATGCCTTGTAAATATCCACATACCGGGCTGTTTCGTATAGCAATGTGCGGATAGCATCAATCTTTACTTTCATATTGGTAAGCAATTCGTAAACGGCAGGATATTGGATGATAGGCTTGCCAAATTGCTCGCGTTCTATTGCGTATTTATAGGCTTCGCGATATGCTGCTTCAGCAATACCGACGGATTGGGCTCCAACACCAAGTCTTGCCGAATTCATCAGCGACATGACATATTTAATGAGGCCCATTTTAGTATCTCCGATAAGTTTTGCCGGTGCATTGCGAAAAACCAACTCGCATGTTGGCGATCCTTTAATCCCTAATTTATTTTCGATACGGCGGACTTTTACTGCGTTTGCTGTGCGGTCGTATACGTATAGAGAAAGGCCACGGGCATCAGAAGTTCCTTCTTCGGAGCGGGCCAGCACAAGCGAAATATCAGCATCACCATTAGTAATAAAACGCTTCACACCATTGAGGATCCACATATCTTTCTGTGCATCGTATGTAGCTTTAAGCTGAACAGCCTGGAGGTCCGATCCTGCATCAGGTTCAGTGAGATCCATGGCAGCCGTTGCGCCCTTATTAAAACGTGGAAGAAATTCAGCTTTAATTTCGTCTGAAGCGAATTCATGCAGCGTTTCGGCACAGTCCTGCAATCCCCAGATGTTAGAAAATCCGGCATCGGCTCGCGAAATTATTTCGCCCGACATTACATATGGAACTATAGGAAAATTAAGTCCATCATATTGTCTTGGCAGCGACATACCAACCATGCCGGCTTTTACAAGTGCATCGTGGTTTTGCTGTGTACCGCGGGCATAAATAACTTCGTTATTTGTGAGCGTCGGCCCTTCCTTATCTACCGATTCGGCATTTGGCCCAATAATTTCGCCACTAATCTCGCCTATGATTTCCATAACCTTATCGTAGTTGTCCAGGGCATCTTCATAATCAAGCGGTGCAAAATCGTATTTTTCTTTTTCGCTATAGTTGGACTCTTTCAACCTTACTATTTTCTCCATCAAAGGATGGGTAAGGTGAAACTTGAGATTGGGGTTGTCGTTATAGAAGTTTTCCATGATAATCGGTTGATTTACTTCGAGTTTTTCTTGTAATACTTGATCATTTTCGGGATTACATCAGCTACATTGCCAATAATGGCGAAGTCGGCTATATGGTTTAACGGTGCATTTATATCGGTGTTGATCGATATAATCTGAGCTGATTGATCCATGCCTGCCCTATGCTGAACGGCTCCGGAGATTCCGCATGCAATGTATAACTTAGGCCTTACGGTAACACCTGTTTGCCCGACCTGCCGCTCGTGCTCTACAAAGCCGGCGTCAACAGCAGCACGGGAAGCGCCTACCTGTGCACCCAGCACATCGGCCAGGTCGTATAGCAGGTTGAAGTTTTCGCGCGAACCAACACCATAACCCCCTGAAATAATGATCTGGGCATTCTTAATATCAATTTTGCTTTTTTCCATATGCCGCTCGATGATGGTGATTGCGAAATCATCATCTTTCAGAATAGCTTTGGCATCAATTTTTTTGAGCTTACCTTTGTGTGAAACAGAAAATTCTTCCTTTTTCATTACACCTTCGCGAACCGTGGCCATTTGAGGACGTGTTTCGGGATTGATGATAGTAGCGATGATATTTCCTCCAAATGCTGGCCTTATCTGATACAGCAGATTTTTATATTCGGTCTGAGTCTTATTTTCGAAATGGTCGCCAATTTCCAGGCTTGTACAATCGGCCGTAAGTCCACAACGAAGCGCCGACGCAATGCGCGGCGCTAAATCCCTGCCAATGCTGGTAGCTCCAAAGATTGCAATCTCCGGCTTTTCCTTAGCAAATATGTCGAGCAAAATGGATGCGTGCGGCAGCGTGGTATATGGGAAAAGCCTTTCGTCGTCGGCATAATGGATTACATCTACACCAAAAGGAAAAAGCTGGGCTTCCAGGTTTGCTACACTGTGGCCGATTACAACTGCTTCCAGTTTTACATCCAGATCAGCGGCAAGTTTCTTTCCTTTCGATAGAAGTTCAAGGCTAACATCGGCTATTGTTCCTTCTTCCGTTACTTCGCAATAAACAAAAATGTTGTTCACGTTTGTTAAATTAGTCGGGGGTTATAATTATTTTTTGCTTGTTAGCCGATCACATGGCTATTGATGAGATCCAGCATCAGCGCGTCAATTTCTTTATCTTCGCCGGTTATTACTTTTGAATCCTTATGTTGAAAAACAACATTTTCGATCTTTTTTACTTTGGTAGGCGAACCTGACAGTCCAAGCATTTCGGGTTGGGCGTGAAGATCGTCGGCTGTCCATTCATCAATCATGAGATATGGCCTGTTGATATACAAATCCGTGTAGTCCTTTGTTTCGTTCTGAAGTTCAGTTACGGTGCGGGCATGTTTGTATTTCATAAGCAACTTCGAAATCCGCTGACGGCATATCGGGGCAGAGCTATGAACTGTAATGGCAACCGGTAGTGAACATTTTACAACTTCTACTCCCCTTTCGAGCCTGCGTTTTACTGTTACCGATTTTTCGTCGACTGAAATAATTTCTTCTGCATAGGTTATTTGCGGAATGCCCAGTTTTTCAGCTGTTTGAGGCCCA
>DASVHX010000408.1:0-5531 GCA_036382355.1 Bacteroidales bacterium | reverse complement strand
AGCAACATGCCGGTGTATGTTGATGGCAAAGATGTAATGCCTGGTGTAAATGCGGTTCTTGCCCAGATGGAAGCTTTTTCCGAAAGCATTATTTCGGGCACATGGAAAGGTTATACAGGCAAAACTATTACCGACATCGTGAACATCGGTATCGGTGGTTCGGACTTAGGACCATTGATGGTGACTGAAGCCCTGAAGCATTATAAAAAAGAGAACATCAGCCTTTACTTTGTATCCAACGTGGACGGCACGCATATCGCGGAAACCTTAAAAACAGTAAATCCTGAAACAACACTTTTTATCATTGCTTCTAAAACGTTTACAACACAGGAAACAATGACCAATGCCGAATCAGCACGCACATGGTTCCTCGCAAGAGCAAAAAATGCTGATTTTGTAAAAAATCATTTCGTTGCGCTGAGCACCAATGCAAAAGCAGTGGCCGATTTCGGCATCGATACAAAAAACATGTTTGAATTCTGGGATTGGGTTGGTGGTCGCTATTCGTTATGGTCGGCAATCGGACTATCCATTGCCTGTAGCATCGGATTCGACAATTTCGTTAAATTGCTCGATGGAGCTCACGCGATGGATAGGCATTTTGCGGAAACTGATTTTGAAAAAAACATTCCTGTAATACTTGCCGGAATTGGCATTTGGTACAACAACTTCTATGGATCGGAAACAGAAGCCATTTTGCCATATGATCAATATATGCACCGTTTCCCGGCCTACTTTCAGCAAGGTAATATGGAAAGTAACGGAAAACATGTGGACCGCAACGGCAAAATAGTAACATACCAAACAGGCCCGATTCTTTGGGGAGAGCCTGGTACTAATGGGCAACATGCATTTTACCAGTTGATCCACCAGGGTACTAAAATGATCCCTTGCGACTTTCTGGCACCAGCCATCAGCCACAATCCATTAAGCGATCATCACCCAAAATTGCTGGCGAACTTTTTTGCACAAACCGCTGCGCTGATGTTTGGCAAAACAGCTGAAGCAGTTGAAGTTGAACTGAAAACAGCCGGCAAAAGCCAGGATGAAATTTCAGCATTACTTCCATATATGGTTCTTGAAGGTAATATTCCAACAAATTCTTTCCTTTTCAGGAAACTTACACCTCGCACTCTAGGCGCTCTTATTGCCATGTATGAGCACAAAATATTTGTCCAGGGCGTAATATGGAACATATTCAGTTTCGACCAGTGGGGCGTACAATTGGGCAAACAATTGGCAAACATCATTCTTCCTGAATTGAGCGGAGATGATAAAATTACCAGTCTCGACGCTTCCACTAATGGTCTGATCAATGAATATAAAGAGATGAGATAAGATATTTCGACTCCCCTAAAACTGTTGCGGTGGTTGAGCTTGTCGAAACCACCATTGGCCTAAAACCCCTTTAGTTGATCATGCCTGATCTTACTGAGCACACTGTCGGGCTGATTCCAGTTATACTCGTAAAAAGCAGCTTCCCAATCGCCATACATGGCATTGGGCAACATAATAAACTTTGGTCCGAATGCATACCGAAGGCTGTCAACCAATGCTGCGCATCGTGCTGGGGTCTGTTTATCGAATAAATAAGAAAAGTCGGCGAGGTTATCGCCCAGAAGCAAAGCAATGTGATTTCTGGCTGCAATCGCCTGGCGACGGCTCTCTTTGCTCGATTCTGTCGTTTTCATGATAAGATGGGCATCGTCGGCAAAAGGAAAACCTGCTGATGCCAGGTTGCGCAAGGTAGGGACCCGCAAGCTTTCGTCGCGGTTGGTTACATAATATATGCCCACGCCATTTGCTTTGGCGTAATTAAGAAATGTAACGGCGCCAGGCACTGGCAATGCTTTTGCAAGTGAACACCATTCGTTCCAGAATTTCGGATATGCTGAATTTTCTAAAATAGATTTTCCCTGGTATGGGCTATTGTCGAGAACGGTTTCGTCAATATCTACAATCACAACTCTGTGTTTATCAATATGTTTGTCGGCCAAGTCTTTGTCGAGCATCAATTCAGCAAGATTAAACGTCTGGTAACTCAAGGCTTTGTATTCAGCAGCTTTTTGCTGGTACAAAGTGGCCATAACCATATATTCATTACGGGGGGGGAGATTTTCGCGGATAAGGACCGTATCAATCTTTGTAATTCCTTTATGGGATTTTCTATGTTCTTTATCCTTGCAACTGTTAAAAGACAGTAATGCAACGGTTATCGTTATCAGGCCAAGTGGAATATTTTTCATATGAATTTATTTTTGTGCAAATTTAGATAATAAAAAAAGGCCGGTATGTCGCTCCGGCCTTTAAATAATAGGATTGCGTATGTCTATTCTTCGTTAAAATTCTGATTTGATAAACGCTTATAACCTTTGTAACGCCATTGTGCATTGTGTTGTGCTGCTTCAAACAATTCGGCAGCTTCGGCAGGGAAAGCTTTCTGGAGTGAAGTATAACGAACTTCTGAACTCAGGAAATCCTGGAATTTGTCGAATTGAGGTGGCTTGGAATCCAGTGTAAACGGATTTTTGCCTTCGGCTTCCAGAGCCGGATTGAAGCGATAGAGGTGCCAGTAACCGGCTTCTACTGCGCGCTCCTGCTGTTCCTGTGCCTTGCCCATTCCGGCTCTGATACCGTGATTTATACAAGGAGAGTATGCGATAACGATCGAAGGTCCGGGATAAGCTTCCGCTTCGCGGATAGCTTTGAGGGTCTGTGTCTGGCTTGCACCCATGGCAATCTGAGCCACATATACATAACCATAACTCATGGCCATCATTCCAAGGTCTTTCTTACGAATCTTCTTTCCGGAAGCGGCGAATTTTGCAACTGCGCCAGCAGGCGTTGATTTTGAAGCTTGTCCACCGGTATTCGAGTAAACTTCGGTATCCAATACAAGGACATTCACATCCTCGCCTGATGCCAGCACATGGTCCAGTCCACCATAACCGATATCATAAGCCCAGCCATCACCGCCGAACATCCATATCGATTTCTTGCTAAAATATTGTTTGAGGGCAACAAGTTCCTTGCAGAGTTCGTCCGATTGCTTGCCAAGTAAAGGAAGTAATCTGGATGTAACTTCTTTTGATGCTTTTACACTATCTTTTGCACTCAACCATTCCTTGCAAGCGTCTTTCAGCTCAGCCGGGTAGTTACCTTCAAGAATTAGTGCAATCCGCTCTGCGATACGTGCTCTCATTTTCCCAACACCCATTGCCATTCCAAAACCGTATTCGGCATTGTCCTCGAAAAGTGAATTACCCCATGATGGACCGCAACCATCTGCATTAGTTGTGTATGGAGTTGATGGTGCTGAACCTCCGTAAATTGATGAACATCCGGTAGCATTAGCAATCATCATGTGGTCGCCAAAGAGTTGGGTCACCAGTTTTACATAAGGTGTTTCACCGCATCCAGAGCATGCGCCAGAGAACTCGAACAAGGGTTGCGCAAACTGACTGTTCTTTACATTCTGTTCTTTTGGCGCAATCGTATCTTTATATGTTACATTAGCAACAACGTAGTCCCAGTTTTCAGTTTCCTTCATCTGGCTTTCGAGAGGTTGCATAACAAGTGCTTTGATTTTTGCAGGGCAAACATCGGCGCAATTACCACAACCTGTACAATCGAGTGGGCTTACCTGGATCCTGAACTTTAATCCATCAAATATTTTCGGGATAGCTTTAAGCGTATTTACCTCACCAGACAAACCGGCAAATTCTTTCTCGTCGAGCAGGAACGGACGGATGCAGGCGTGAGGACAAACAAAGGCGCACTGGTTGCATTGTATACAGTTATCATTAATCCATTCAGGAACGTTAACTGCAATACCGCGTTTTTCGAAAGCAGCAGTTCCTTGTGGGAAGGTGCCATCTTCGCGTCCAAGGAAGGCGCTTACAGGAAGGCTGTCGCCATTTTGCGAATTGATCGGCTCAACCATATTTTTTATAAAATCGGGTAAGTTGCGCGAGTCTACTGCTGGTTTCAATACGATGTTTTTCCATTCGGCAGGTATCGAAACTTTCTCAACAGCGCCTCCTTTGTCGATAGCGGCATTGTTCATCTTCACTATTTCTTCGCCTTTCATGCCAAAACTCTTGATTATGGCTTTCTTCATTTGCGATTCGGCCAGTTCATAAGGAATAACATTGGCAATTTTGAAGAACGCTGCCTGCATGATGGTATTGGTACGTGATCCCAGTCCAATTTCTTCAGCAATCATGGTTGCGTTGATCATATAGAAGTTGATCTCGTTCTCAGCCAGGTATTTCTTGATAAGATCGGGGAGGCGATTCCTCGTTTCTTCCGCGTCCCATATACTGTTGAGCAGGAATGTGCCGCCTTTTTTAAGACCTTTCAGCATATCATATTTGTTCAGATAAGCAGGAACGTGGCAAGCTACGAAGTCGGGTGTATTTACAAGGTAAGGCGATCTGATCGGCTCATCACCAAAACGAAGATGAGAAATGGTGATACCACCTGATTTCTTGGAATCATAAGCAAAATAAGCCTGGGCGTATTTATCGGTGCTGTCGCCAATTATCTTGATCGAGTTTTTGTTGGCACCAACAGTACCATCAGCTCCAAGGCCAAAGAATTTAGCCTGAAAGGTTCCTGCTGACGAAAAATCAATTTCCGGAAGCAATGGTAATGAAGTAAACGTTACATCATCAACAATACCAATTGTGAAGTGATTTTTAGGTTCGTTCATTTTCATGTTGTTGAACACAGAAATCATCATTGCAGGTGTTGTATCCTTTGAACTTAAGCCATAACGGCCACCCAGGATAAGCGGGCGGTTTTCGCGTTCATAGAACATTTCTTTCACATCCAGGTAAAGCGGATCGCCATTGGCGCCTGGCTCCTTGGTGCGGTCGAGTACTGTAACCCGTTTAGCTGTTTTTGGAATTACATTAAAGAAATATTTTGAAGAGAATGGCCGGTAAAGATGAACTGTTACCAGTCCGATTTTCTCGCCTTTTTTATTGAGGTAATCGATAACTTCTTTTAATGTATCTGTAATCGAACCCATAGCCACAACTACATTTTCTGCATCCTTGGCTCCATAATATGTAAACGGGTGATATTCGCGGCCTGTGATTTTGCCAACTTGCTGCATATAATCTTCCACCATGTCAGGAACTGCATCGTAGAATTTATTGGCTGCTTCGCGCGATTGGAAATAAATATCCGGGTTCTGGGCAGTTCCCCTGGTAACAGGATGCTCCGGATTAAGGGCGCGGTTGCGGAATTCAGTAAGTGCTTTTTGGTCAACCAGTTTAGCCAGGTCTTCCATGGCAAGCGATTCTATTTTTTGAATCTCATGCGATGTGCGGAACCCGTCAAAGAAATGCAGGAAAGGCACCCTCGATTTAATAGCTGTAAGGTGAGCAACTCCTGCAATATCCATGATTTCCTGCACACTTCCTGTTGCCAGCATGGCAAAACCTGTCTGGCGGGTAGCATATACATCAGAATGATCGCCGAAAATAGAAAGTGCCTGGGCAGCAAGACTGCGCGCCGAAACA
>DASVHX010000407.1:0-2250 GCA_036382355.1 Bacteroidales bacterium | reverse complement strand
AAACACAAAAAACCGGCCGGGAGGTTGATGATCTGGAATTGCTTAGGCAGAAGCTGGGATTGGAACCGTTATCTGTGGATTATTCAACAAAATTTTCCCTGTCTGAAGTGGAAACCGAACTAAAAAAACTGTCCGAACTCCTGAAAGGCATATACCTTTCCCGGAAAAAGGAGTTTATGTCAGAATGGATGAGCGGAGATGAAGTACTTTGTTACCTTAAAATATCGACAGGGACCTTTCGGACCTGGCGCGGTAACGGCACATTGCCCTATTCTAAAATTGAGCATAAATTCTACTTCCGGAAGGAGGATGTGGAAAAACTGCTGAAAAAGAATTATAACGGAGCCGCAAAGCGCTGAATTTACAAATCCTGATCCAATATGCCTGAACCGGATCAATGCCGGCAGATTAAAGCTGCCAGCCAGGGCAGATGCTGATTATTGGCAGTAAGGATTTTACAGTAACCCTGTGGCTTATATTGCTTGCTATACAGCAAATGCCGATATGATGAGGATTATATGACCGTAAGTTTACCTGCATAGCAACTTTCGGAGATGCCCTTTTTCGCAAAGCCCGAAAGGGCTTTAGCATTATTGATCACGCTCAGATAGCAATGAATGATGTCGCCCTTGTCAGCCGGTGGTATATCAGTCATGGC
The DNA here is from genome assembly GCA_036382355.1 of Bacteroidales bacterium. GTDB lineage: Bacteria > Bacteroidota > Bacteroidia > Bacteroidales > DASVHX01 > DASVHX01. The sequence continues at coordinate 1,592 of DASVHX010000407.1, read as the reverse complement.
CAGGCCTTCGGCACGCGTGGCAAGGTCGGGGAAGTAAAATGGTTTACCCTGGGTTTCGTTGTACAATATAACCGTTATACGGTCATTATAACGGGCTCCGGCAGGCATTGGTGCCGGGCTCCAGTATAGCTTAAACGAATATGGCCCTGTCTGTATGCAACCGGCATCAGCCACACCGGGGTATATGCCGCGCGAGAATATGAGTTTTTCAAAATCTAAAACCGGATCAGTTGGGGAACCCATGATAGCGTTTTTCAAATTGTATGAAAGGGCCGCGTTGTAAGCCGACATCCTTTCGGCATACCCGCTGAATCCTATACGGATGAAAGGTGCCAAAGGTGAAATAATACTGTTTATAAGCATAAATTTCCTGCGTTGGGCAAGCTGGCCCGGTGTTTTCGGATTTCGTACCCTATCCGGCTTTACACGAACATATTCTATTCCTTTCCAGCTCGAAATTATGAGGTTTCCTAACTTACCATGGCTGTTGCCATACATTCCTTTTGTTGTTTTACTCATGGCGTTTTCGATTGTTAATATTTATATACTCAAATCTGTTAGTTCCCGACAATAACACAGCCTCAAAAATCATTCAAAATTTCGTGATCGGTTTTATTTGCGTTTGTTTGCACCCTGCTGTCGTGTTTTTTGCTAAACCTGACTGCCAGAAGCAGCAGCGGAACCACAATACAGTTGCAATCCTTTCGTTCCTAAACCGAAAATGTCATACCAATTACCTCAATCCTAGTATAAAGCTATTATACTGAAAGCGGGGTAGATTGTCGCATTTTTGAAGTCCCAAATTCCAAATTTCAAGCCCAAAATTCCAAGAGGGATTGTAGTACAGGTCTTGGTTCTTGAAATTTGAGACTTGGGACTTGGATCTTTTATTGCAGGCGATAATTTATCACATTCAAAGTATAGTATGTAAGCATTACATATTGCAGCCAACCTTACTAATCATCCATTATATGTCCCGGAACACACCGCACCATGTTCGTTTCATGTTCGTTTCAGGTTTGTTTCAGGTTTGTTTCATATCCGTTCACATGCGACCATGAAAGGTAACGGATATGGCTATGTTTCGCCTATGCCCATGTTGTGGTGGCAGAGTTGCTGCATTTGGTTCTGTTTTAGACTATTGCAGAAATGGAGACTATAAAGCAGCGAAGCCGTTTCAAATTTCTTTGAAACGGCTTCGCTTTTTAAAGGTTCATCAATGGAGATTACCTTTTTTTGATGAACTTACCCGTGATGATTCTATCATTCCACCTCATGTAGTAGAGATAAACGCCCGGAGGAAGTGATTCATAGAAAATTACGGTTTTGGTTTCTTCCGCTGCAACATCAGCGTCGAAAATCGTGGCAATATGCGCTCCGCTCATGGATGTGATATCGAGCGTTACCTTGGCATCTTCGGCAACCTGGAACTTAAAGGTCACTGGTCCGGAGGTTGGATTCGGATAGACATCGAGTTTAAAGCTGGAAGGTGCTTTTTCGATAGCAATGGGTTCAACTTCAGCAACTTTTATACTCACAGCTTGCGATAAAGAAGTTGAACAAACTGGATACGAGTTATTGCTTGTATAAGT
>DASVHX010000406.1:0-4248 GCA_036382355.1 Bacteroidales bacterium | reverse complement strand
GCACTAAATTGATCACCATACCGGCTGCAGCCAGCCAGTTTAGCGCCTTCAGGTTGCCATTGGCAGTAAGCAACGTACCAAAAACGTAAGTGGTCGAAATAGCCACAAAATCGATCATCAACAGGCGAAATACCATCGCTGAATCAGCCACATGTTGTTTGTACAGGAGATCCATTAATCGGTAACTGTAAAAAAATGAGACTGTTGCTACCGACAACGACAGTGTAAACAGTAATGCGAATGAAAGCTTCAGCATGCCTTGCACCGATTCGCCAAGTTTAATCATACGTGCAAAAATAGGTAAAAGCAATACTGCGAAAAGATAAGCAATCATATTGGAAGCATCGAGTAACCGGTAGGCCATAGCATAAATACCTGTCTGGCTATGCCCTAACTCGCCGGGAAGCAATCGCGCTATCATAACCGAATCGATGCGGTTATAGAAGGTCATGAGTAAAACCAGAATGGCAAAGGGAAAACTCTTCTTGATGATCATGTAGAAAAAAGGCCTGTTCCAACTCAACTTATTAAATGACGCCTTCTTGCCAACTACAATTAGTGCCACTAATGCAGTAATCACATAAGCAACAGTTTGGCTATACACGAACCATTCAATACGAAATGGAGTGGAGGTAATATGTCCCCAAAGTAAAATACCACAAATAAAAATCATTAGCAGCCTGTCGAGCACTGACATCATGCTATCAGTTTTAAAATGAAGCAAACCCGAAATATTCGATCGCAGGTATAGTATAAAAGAGATCAGGAACTGATTGAAGGCCAAAATAAGTAACATGAGCATCTGGCGGGAATCGTAGCCCCATATGAGTCCTGCGCCAAGTGTTACAATCATATAAATAACTGCCAGCATAAATTTGAGCACTACGATGCGCGAAAAGTGCTTTTTCAGCAGGTGATTATTCTGGGATATATTTTTATTATTAAAATTGGTGACGCCAAAATCCAGCAGAATATTAAAGAGGAAGGAGAAATTGAATACAGCGTAATAGAAGCCATAATCAACTGTACCCACAACATTCTGCACAGTTCGGTCAATACCCAGTATCCAGAATGGTTTTACCAGGATATTCATGAAAAGCATCAAACTAAGATTGGTAAGGAACTTACGATGCATATGCCGGATTGCTAAAATGCTGAAGGGTTGGGAATAAAGAAAAAGTTTTGTGTTTTGTGTTCACACGCATCAAATAATTCCAATTTCCCCTGGTTCAAAACCATGATATTATAGTTTAATGTCTGAAGAAAATCGAAACATTTGCTACGGTTCTCGTTTTCCCATAGCTCGGCATATATAACAGGATGATGCCTGGTAATTAACTTTTCGGCTCCTTCAAGCACAAAGTACTCGAAGTTTTCCACATCAATTTTGATGGCTTTCAAAGATAAACCATTTTCGAAAAGTGCTCCGATACTGTCAAGCTTTTTAATAGTTGTCCGGAACTTCCTGCCCTCATTATGATCAGGAATGCTTTCATGCATCACATGGCTCAGGCCTTGCATAGGTAATGAATCCAGCACTGGCATTACCATATCCACTTCGCCATTGTAGTTGCCGAGCGCTGTTTCGAATATTTCAACATTTTTCAGTTTAAAAAAATCAATTACCAAGCGCAATGCTTTTATGTTGGCAGGTATAGGTTCGAAAGCAAGCACCCGGGCTTGCGGCAGGCGGCGGCCGAAATGTACCGTCATAATACCGATGTTGGCGCCTATATCCAGAACGGTTCCTTCATTCGGCAACATTCCCAGGAAGTGCAAAAAATCGCGCTCATTACGATTCCAGCGGAGTGTGAAAATGACGTATACAGAAAATAGAAACAGGTATTTATCGAAGCCAAGCATTGTTTGCAGGAATTTCTTGGCCAGATGCTTCATGGATTTTTGTTTTTCGGCAAAATTATTACAATTTCATTGCCGCAAACACGTTTATCAGGATAATTCCCGATAAAGCATTTACTTTTGTACAAATTTCAAGGTTTTGAAGATTGCAGTTAATACCCGTCTGCTATTGACCAACAAACTGGAAGGCATTGGCTGGTTTACAGCCGAAACTCTGAGCCGCATTACAAAGCAGCATCCCGAACATGAGTTTATCTTCATCTTCGACAGACCTTTCGATAGTAGTTTTATTTTTTCTTCCAACATTATACCAGTTGTAGTACCACCTGCTGCGCGCCATCCGCTGCTGTTCTATATCTGGTTCGAACATATGATTCCCCCTGTATTGAAAAAGGCAGGGGCTGATATCTTCCTTTCCCCGGATGGTTACCTTTCGCTCTCATCCGATGTGCCATCCATTTCCGTTATCCACGACCTAAACTTCGAACACCATTCACAGGACCTGCCTTGGCTTGTGAGGAAATATCTCCGCTATTATTTCCCAAAATTTGCTGACCATGCAACACGCATTGCCACGGTTTCGGAATTTTCCCGAAAAGATATCAATACGCTGTATAACATTCCAGAGGAAAAAATTGATGTTGTATACAACGGTGCCAGCGAACAATTTATACCTCTTTCCCCTTCCGAACAGTTGAGTGTAAAAATTCAATTTTCCGGCGGCTGCGACTACTTCCTTTCCGTTGGTGCTCTGCATCCACGAAAGAACCTTGTGAACCTGTTCCGGGCTTTCGATCATTTCAAGGAAAGCGATAAAAAAGGAATGAAACTATTGGTGGTTGGCGCTAAGTACTGGTGGACCGATAATATGCGTAATGCTTATGAATCGATGCTTTACCGCGATGATGTGATTTTTACTGGCAGGCTGTCTTCGTCCGATCTGCGCAAGGTAATGGCATCAGCATTTGCATTAACCTATGTTTCGTATTTTGAAGGATTTGGCATTCCGCTTGTAGAAGCGTTTTACTGCGATGTCCCGGTAATAACTTCCAACCTCACTTCCATGCCCGAAGTCGCCGGAGATGCCGCCCTGCTTGTAGATCCATTCAATCATATTTCAATTTCAACAGCCATGCTACGCCTGACCAAAGATGAAAATCTGCGCAATCAACTTATTGCCAGAGGACGGTTGCGCCGCAAAGAATTCTCGTGGCAAAAAACATCTGAAAAGCTCTGGAATACATGCGAGAAGGTGATGGCTGGAGAATGATGAAAGTTTGTGAAGTTAGCTAAGTAAAAAAGTTCAAAACGCGAAAAGTGAAATCACTTTAATCCGAAAAGTCTTATTGAAACAATTTTGGGCTAAAGCCCAATAACCCAACGATTTCAATTGCCACGGCCTTAAGGCCGTGACAATTGATTACCAAATAGTTACTGGACTTTAGTCTAAAATGATTACTTTCCACTTTAGACCTGATGTTTTCAAAGAATATTTACTTCCATTTCAAGTTTGATCCCGAATTTAGCAAGGACCGATTGCTGTATTTCGGTTGCCAGTGCCAGTAACTCCTTTCCGGTGGCAGTGCCATAATTCACCAGTACCAGAGCCTGCGCCGCATGTACACCAGCATCTCCAACGCGGAAACCTTTCCACCCACATTGCTCGATAAGCCAACCTGCAGCCAGTTTATAACTTCCATTTGCCTGTGGATATGATGGCAAAGACGGAAATTTTAGCACAAGATTATTATATATTTCAAAGCTTGCAGTTGGATTTTTGAAAAAACTCCCCGCATTGCCTAGAATGGCCGGATCGGGCAGCTTACTTTTACGAATTTGGCACACTGCTTCGCGCACATCGGACGAAGTCGGCGCTGTAATATCCATTACTTCCAATTCGCGACTGATAGCACCATAAGCAAGATTCAGTTTCTCAGATTTATTTAACCTGAAGGTTACAGATAGAATGGCTACTTTACCTTTGAGCTCATGTTTGAAAATGCTGTCGCGATAAGCGAAGCGACATTCTGCATGGCTCAATAACTTTAGCCTGCCATCTGCCAGATACATCACTTCCACCTCCTCCACGCAATCCTTCACTTCTATACCATAAGCGCCAATGTTTTGAATTGGGCTGCTACCAATATTGCCAGGGATAAGCGAAAGGTTCTCCAGTCCATTGAAACCCTGTTCCAAGCTCCAGGCAACGAATTCATCCCAGGTTTCGCCTGCTGCGACGCGCACCAGGGCTATTTCTTCATCCTGAAATAGAATTTCCCTGCCTGTTATGTTTATTTTCACCACCAACCCATCCACATCCTTTGTGAAGAGGATATTGCTCCCTCCACCAAGCAAAAGCAATGGTTGCCGGTGTAGCTGGCCAGATTG
>DASVHX010000405.1:0-13321 GCA_036382355.1 Bacteroidales bacterium | reverse complement strand
TATCCTTTCAACCTACTTTTTGTTTGGGTTTCTGAATTCCTGCTCAAACGGGTTTTTGGCTTAAAATTTAACCAGAATCGCTATGTTTTCAGTCCCATTGATCTTGACGAATATATAAGGGATTCGGCAATAGGAAAGCATGAAACCAATGAGGACGAGCAGGAAATCAAAATGTTTCAGAATGCTATAGATTTCCGTACAGCCAAGGTGCGCGAATGCATGGTTCCCCGTACAGAAATTTCGGCGCTCGACCAAGCCGAATCTATTTCCGCCCTGCGAAATGAATTTATCGAAACCGGTCATTCCAAGATATTGATCTACCACAATAGTATTGATAACATTATTGGATATGCCCATTCTTTCGATCTGTTTAGCAATCCGGTTTCCATAGGTACTATAATCAGGCCTGTGCTTATTGTTCCAGAAACCATTCTTGCACATAAGGTGCTGAGCATGTTTATTAATGAGCATAAAAGCGTAGCCATCGTAATGGACGAATTTGGAGGAACCTCCGGAATGGCTACCCTCGAAGATCTTATTGAAGAAATATTCGGAGAGATCGACGACGAATTTGATACTGAAGCCCTTGCAGAACTAAAGAAGAGCGAAAAAGAGTTCATATTTGCCGGCCGGTTGGAAATAGATTATCTGAATGGAAAATATGGATTAAAGCTACCCGAGGCAGAAGATTATGAAACACTTGCCGGGCTCATTATCCATTACCACGAAAACATACCTTCCACCAATGATATAATCATTGTACCACCCTTTACCTTCACCATCATAGATGCCAGCGAAACCCGTGTAAATAAGGTGCTGCTGCGCATTGGCGAATGAATTTCCAATACCGGTGAAGCCTGATTATACCGATCAACAGGCAAAATCTCAGTTGCGAAGGGTGGCAAAATTTATTTTTCCACGTAAACTTTTATTGTAAATTTGCAAACTCTTAAAAAATACGCACTTAAAACAAATACCACATGGCAGTAATTGGTCGAATCAGGAAACATTCAGGCTTACTTGTTATTATTATTGGGGTGGCGCTCGCAGCTTTTGTACTTGGCGACTTTGTTAAAAAACGCCCAAAACATTCCAATATTATTGCTGAAGTAGCAGGTGAAAAAATCAACCCAAATGATTTCAACAAGAAAGTAGAAGAGAATATACAGATCAGAAAGCAGAATTCAGGCCATGAAAACCTTTCCGCTGCCGAAAATTACGAGATAAGACAATCGACCTGGTCACAAATGATGAACGAAATCGTCATGAACAAACAATATGACGAACTTGGCGTAAGCGTTAGTGTAGATGAACTGAATGATCTGGTACGTGGAAAAAACCCACATCCCTATATTGTTCAAGCTTTTAAAGATCCTAAAACCGGTCAGTTCAGCCCTAAATTAGTCAGCGACTTCCTGCTAAACCTGGATAAGGTTGATCCCGCGATGAAAGATCGTTATCTGATGCTTGAAAAAGCCATAAAGGCCGAACGCCTGAATACAAAGTACAATTCACTGATTACCAAAGGTTTTTATGTACCTGCCGCTTTCGCGAAACGCGAATATGAAGCCCGCACCCGTACTGCAATGGTTCGTATTGTAGGAGCTAAGTACCAGGTGTTTCCCGATAATGATGCAAAAATTACTGATGCCGATTATCAGAAATACTATGATGAAAACAGCTACAAATTTTTACAGGACCGTGCAACACGCGATCTGGAATATGTAGTTTTTGATGTTCCGGCTTCGGCAGATGACCGCAAAAAAATAGAAGAAGATGTTAAAGGTTTGTACGAAGAATTTAAAACTACCACCGATGTTCCTGCTTTTGTGAATTCAGTTTCTGACACCCGCTACGACAGCACATGGCACAAAAAAGGCATTTTGCCTGCACGAATTGACTCGCTGGCATTCAATTCTCCAGTAGGTTCAATATTTGCCCCTTTCGAAGAGAATGGTACAATTCATATCGCTAAACTGATGGATGTTCAGGCCAGGCCCGATTCGATGCGTGCAAGTCATATTCTTGTTTCCTTTGCCGGAGGCGGTGTGAGCAACGATATTAAGCGCACAAAGGAAGCAGCCAAAAAACTTGCCGATAGCTTGTTGGCTGTCATCAAAAAAGACCCTAAACAGTTCGAACTATTGGCTCTGTCCAAATCTGACGACCAAAGTTCAGCACAAAAAAACGGCGATCTTAACTGGTTTGCAGATGGCACGATGGTTCCGGCCTTTAACAATGCTGTGCTTAAAGGCACCGTAGGCGAGGTTAAGGAAGTTGAAACAAACTTCGGTTATCATATCATCAAAATTACCGGCAAAAAAGAACCTGTTAAGAAAGTTAGAGTAGCCGTGGTTGATCGCAAAGTAGAACCTAGTGGAAAAACTTTCCAGGACATCTTTGCTCAGGCCAATGAATTTGCTGCCAACAATACAACAATCGAGAAATTTGAGAAATCGGTTACGGGTAAAGGCCTTAACAAACGCGACGCATCTCAACTGGAAGCCATGGCCAATAATATCCCTGGTATCAATTCGCCCCGCGAAATTATACGCTGGGCTTTTAATGAAACCACTAAAAAAGGAGATGTTTCTACAGTTTTCGATACCGACGGAAGCTATGTAGTTGCTACTTTGAAGGATATTCGCGAAAAAGGCACACTACCTCTTGATCAGATTAAGGATAACATTAAACCTTTGGTAATCCGCGAAAAGAAAGCAGAAATGCTCATTAAGAAGATTACTGATAAATTAGCCTCTTCGAAGGACCTCAACCTGCTGGCTGCCGGATTTCAATCAAAAGTCGATACGGCTTCTCTTACCTTTGCCAGTCCTAATATTCCCAACTACGGCCGCGAAGCAGAAATAGTAGGCACTGTTTTCGGTATGAAAAAAGGACAAATGTCGGCAGCGCTGAAAGGTAACATGGGTGTTTATGTTATAATCATCGATCAGATAACCGAGCCTGCGCCTGCTAAAGACTATGCAAACGAAAAAATGCAGTTGAGTAGCTTTTTCCAGGGAATGGCCCCAAGGCAAATACCAACAATACTCGAAGAAAAAGCTGATATCAAGGACTACAGGATAACATTCTACTAATATCCCGCAAATTAATTTAAGATTGATTATAAAAAGATGCCCAACACGGCATCTTTTTTTTATTTAGTTTTCTGCTTCTGTAAAACTAAAAAGGTTAAAATCCATGATGATATAAACTAATTTTCATACGATGTCCTGGATTAATGCGTCTTCATTTCATACTTTATTCAATCTGAAAACATCCTCTTATTGAACCTTAAAATGATGTATAACCAGTCGTTAGCCGCTGTAAAATAAATTATACTGGGAATGTCTTTGAGACGTATATGGACGCGGCAGAAAGCCCGGAATTGCTATGAAATATAGCCTTCTATAACTTTAGAGCAGGTGCAAACGGAAGGAATCCTGCTTGATGAAAACGAATAACAGAATAGTGAATGCCCACAATGATGATCCGCCATAGCTAAAAAATGGCAGCGGAATACCAATAACCGGCATCAGGCCGATGGTCATCCCGATATTTACCACGAAATGGAAAAACAGGATAGCTGCCACGCCATAGCCATATATTCGGCTGAAATCGGATCGCTGTCGCTCAGCCATCTGCACAATACGTATAAAAAGCGAGATGAATAAACCGATTACCACTGTTACACCCAGGAAACCCCACTCTTCGCCTACCGTGCAGAAAATGAAATCGGTGCTTTGCTCAGGTACAAAGTTGTACTTGGTTTGGGTACCTTTCAAAAATCCTTTACCGAAAAAGCCACCAGAGCCAATAGCGATTTTCGATTGATTCACGTTATACCCGGCACCCTTAAGATCAATATCTTTTCCAAGCAATACATTGATACGCGCTTTCTGGTGTGGTTCCATAAACTTCTTGAAACCGTATTCCACACTCACTGTAAAAGCTGACGCCAGAAGAACCAACCCTATTAGCATGAGCACATTCTTACGATTCTTGCGTATAAAAAAGAATAACAGAGCACCAATTCCCACAACAACAGCCACAATATTATACGGATTGAAAAGTAAGGCCATCAGAAAAAGAATAGCTGTAAACACACCAATTACAAGCAGATTTCCCGATAACCCCTGACGGTATAAAACAAGCAGGAATGCGGCATAAACGAGTGCTGATCCTGTATCATTTTGTAAAAGAATAAGTAATGCAGGCAACCCAAGAATCGCAATAGGAAATAATTTGGTTTTAAGATCCTTTACATTAATATTCAATCCGCTGAGATATCTTGCCATGGCCAGGTTGGTTGAAAATTTGGCAAATTCTGCAGGCTGCAAAGCAAAACTACCGATCTCGAACCACGATTTGGAGCCTGCAATTTCCTTCCCGGCTATTAATACAGCTATAAGCAATAAGATTGTGCTTCCATAAATTACATAAGCAAAAGCTGTAAAAAATTTAGTATCTGTAATAAGCACTGCCAACCCCAGTGCAAGCGCCGTACCAATCCATATTAATTGCTTTCCATAACTCTGGGTTACATCCATTATGCTGTTATGCTCGTCGTTGTATACTGCGGCATAAATATTTATCCAACCCATAAAAACAAGCACCAGGTAAAGCGTAACCATCACCCAGTCGATATTTCTTAAAACTCCTTTTTGCTCTCTCACTCTATAGGTACAATTAGATTTTGCTTTAACATTCTTTCTTCCACATCCTTGCGTTTTATCTTACGCGTAATGTATTTTTCGATCATCAGTGTGGCAATTGGAACGGCCCAGGTAGCTCCAAACCCAGCGTTTTCAACAACTACTGCTATGGCAATCCGGGGATTATCCACCGGTGCAAAAGCGACATATAAGGCATGCGGCTTCCCATGTGGGTTGTCGGCAGTTCCTGTTTTGCCAGCCATAGGAATGCTATCGATCTGATACCAACGGGCAGTACCATGCGTTCCTGAAACTACCTTCGACATTCCTTCAATAATCACGTCCAGATTTTCCCTCGATATAGAGCAAACAACTCTTTTATCTTTATAATCGAGCTTGTTTCGCTCGCTACCAAGCGCTTTTACTACATGTGGTGGGTAGTAAAATCCGCGATTGGCCAAAAGCGCAGCATAATTTGCCATTTGCAGGGGTGTTACCAGAATTTCGCCTTGTCCAATGCTTAGCGATCGCACCGTCATGGCATTCCAATGGCCTTCCCCATATATTTTGTCGTATTGATCAGAAGAAGGAATGCTTCCCGATAGTTCAAAACTGAGGTCAGAATTCAATTTATGGCCAAACCCAAGACTCAGAACATGTGCTCTCCACATATCATAACGCGCTTTTACAGTCGGATAAGCCGGGTCATTAAGAATCGACCGGAAAACCTGCCAGTGGAAAGGATTACACGATTGTTCAATGGCATTGTACACATCCAGTGGCGACATATGGGTATGGGTACATTTAATGGGCGAAGAGCCTGTTCCCTGGCAGGAATAGCGCATGGACGTAGTAAGTACACCTTCCTCAAGGCCAATCATATCGTTTACCATCTTGAAGGTAGACCCCGGAGGATATTGTCCCATAAGCGCCCGGTTAAGCAATGGTTTAACCGGATCTTCGTTGAGTAAGGCAAAATTGTGCCCCCGCACTCTGCCTACCAAAAGGTTAGGATCGTAAGTGGGGCTGGAAACAAAACAAAGAATTTCGCCAGTAGAGGGCTCAATGGCAACTATACTTCCAACTCTATTCGCCATGAGCAATTCGCCATATTCCTGCAAATCACCATCGAGGCCGGAATACAAATCCTGCCCCATTACAGCGGCAGTATCAAACTTGCCTTCCTGAAAACTGCCCATTTCACGGTTCATCACATCAACCATGCGGATCTTAAGTCCCTTTTTGCCCCGCAGTTCTTTTTCATATGACCGCTCCATCCCGCTTACACCGATATAGTCGCCCGATTTATAGTATGGATCTGTTTCAACCCTTCCCGGAGTAACTTCACCCACATAACCGAAAATATGCGCTCCTATTGGCGTCGGGTATTTCCGCAAAGTCCGCGGCTGCACATAAAATCCATGAAAACGATAAAGTTTTTCTTCCAGGTACCCGAAGGTTTCTTTGGATATCTGGCGTTCAAAAGCGGATGCGAGGTAAGGCGAAAATGCTTTAGCTTTCAGGATGCGTTGCAGAAAGCCAGCCTTATCTATATCCAGTAGCCGGCACAATTCGGCGGTATCCAGGTCTATTATCTGTTTGGGAATAACCATGAGGTCATAAACAGCTTCGTTATAAACCAGCAGCTTCCCATTACGATCATAAATAAGGCCTCGTGCAGGATACTGGGTTACATAGCGCAACACATTATTGTCTGCCGAAAGCCTGTAACTGCGATCGATCACCTGGATGTAGAAAATCCTGAGCAAATATATAATTCCGATGACAATGAATGTAGTAATAACAACAAACTTGCGATCGGCATAAATCCGGTTAGCCATTGGAGCTCAGGTAGTTATTTCAGATTTGTAAATGATGGGAGATTGTAACAAAAGTACGTCAGAAATGGCATTTCCGGTGATGTGTTTACGTGTTTTCATGTTTGCAGCATTTTTATTCATTTATAATTGAAATACTGCAATTATGCGAAAGTTAAAGGTGATCACTGGAATTTTACTTCATGTTAATCATCAATCACTTATGGATATTTCAAGGTTTTCGAACCAGGAAAAGCGGGGACGATACTACGTTACTTTTATGCAATGCCCTATCCATAAGGTAAAGGTCAAAGGCAATGGTATCGCTTAATAGTACGGGCCTGGCAAAGTAAATTTCTATCATCAATTCTATATCGCCCTTAATGTTCTTGTTGCGGCCTGTTGGTGTGAGTATTGGAATTCGTCCGTTAAAATTTATATTCGTATCCGGGAATATAATCTGCTGTAAGTTTCCATTAATTTTCTGGTACATCTTAACGAAGAAATTATATTTATATGGCGCCACCGTATCGCTATCATACAAACCAATATCGCCATCTCCATCAGCATAGGATATCTTCAAAAAACTGAGCGAATCATAACCTTTGGCATCTTCCAGAACAGAATAACTCTCCCATTTAATTACCGGTTCGATTGGATATTCCTCTTTCTTGAGGCAGGAAGTGATGCCCAATGCAGCCAGGAAAAGAAAAATAAGGGTTATCTTTGATCTGGTTTTCATCCTTAACAAAATTTAAATCAATCCGGGATTATCATCTCTTTTCTTTTCAGGAAAAGCTTTGCCTGGAAGCCAGGCGAACATATAATTACTGTTCCATAGAGAAGATTCCCGTTGCTAAAATTACAAAATATCACTGATGGACTTCAACACTGCACGAAAAAGAATATTTAACGTTCTCTCACAAAACGAATTTGACGAACTGGCGCTTGCGATTTTTCGCCTGCAATATGAATACAGTTCATTGTACCGGCAATTTGTGGAGGGGTTGGGAGTTGATTTGCAAGCTATTAATCACCCGACAAAGATTCCTTTTTTACCGGTAAGTTTCTTTAAATCGCATCGGATTTATTGTGCTGACAAAGCTGAAGACACCATTTTCGAGAGCAGCGCAACCACCGGGAGTATTCCATCAAAACATTACGTAGCCGATATTGAGCTATATCGCGAGAGTTTTCGCAAGGGATTTGAAATGATTTATGGCAGTGCCGGAGACTATGTCATTATTGGCCTTCTCCCCTCGTACCTGGAAAGAAAAAGTTCGTCGTTGGTATATATGGTAACGGACCTGGTGAATCAAAGCAGACATGATGCCAGTGGTTTTTATCTTTACGACCATATCGCGCTTGCCCGCCAACTCGAAGAAACCAAACAAAAAGGCCTGAAAGTGATGCTGATTGGTGTGGGCTATGCACTGCTCGATTTCATCGGGAACCACCCAATGGAGCTTCCCGGGGCTATCATCGTGGAAACCGGAGGCATGAAGGGCCGCCGCCAGGAACTTATCCGCGAAGAGTTGCACAATCGTTTATGCAAGGGTTTTGGTGTGAGTCGCATTCAATCAGAATATGGAATGACTGAACTACTTTCGCAAGCCTGGTCCAAAGGTGCTGGCCTTTTTATTTGCCCACCATGGATGAACGTGATGATCCGCGATGCAAACGACCCTTTGAGCCTTACAAATCCCGGCCTGACCGGTGGAATCAACATCATCGACCTGGCCAATCTTTACAGTTGTTCATTTATTGCTACTGACGATCTTGGAAGGATACAACCAGATGGTTCTTTCGAAGTTTTAGGTCGCTTTGATGCGGCTGATGTGCGCGGTTGCAGCCTAATGGTTTCCGGGAACTGATTTTAGTGCAATTCAACAGGCAATAATACCTCCGGCACATCATTATAAGGAGAATTCACCAACTTTGATACCGGAAATAGTTCAAGTTTCTCATCAGGGAAAGGGAGCAGTAATTTGGATAGTTCTCCGGGCGAGAGATCAGAAAGCCAGAGGTTTTCATTGGATTGGGAAAGAATAACCGGCATGCGATCATGAAGTGGTTGCATCAGGCAATTTGCTTCAGTCGTAATGATAGAGAAAGATTTCACACTGTTGCCATCTTCGCTCTTCCATTCTTCCCAAATGCCAGCCATAGTAAATAATCCACCGCCTACAAGTCTGATTACATATGGGATTTTAACTTTCTCGTGTTTCCATTCGAAAAAAGAAGTTGCCGGAACCAGACAGCGCCGACGCGAGAAAGCTGCGCGGAATGAAGCTTTCTCCATGATTGTTTCTGCCCGTGCATTTATCATTTTTGCACCTATTTTCAGATCTTTTGCCCAGGCAGGTACCAATCCCCAACGCATATAATTCAATTTGTAATCCCCGGAATTTGTAATTACTGCTAGCTGCTGGGTTGGCGCGCAATTATACCTGGCTTCATATCGCTCTGTGCCTCCGGCAAGAAGAAAACGTTCGTTGAGTTCGGCTTCGTTAACTGTAAGAGAGAATCTTCCGCACATAGGAATTGTTTGAAAACATAAAATTACAAAGCAATAGCTGCGATTTTACCATGCATTGCATATGAAGTTGATTTTTAATTCAGATTAAATCTGTGCATCTTTGGTTGAAATCGATAACGGCTTTGTAACTTTGAGATAAACTTATACATTCAATCTTTCACTAAAATAGTAATATGAAAAAATTTGCTATAGTGCTTGCCGGTTGTGGCGTTTCTGATGGCGCCGAAATACACGAAGCCACACTTACCATGCTTGCTATTGTGAAAAATGGTGCGGCTTATGAGATATTTGCCCCGGATATTCAGCAGCATCATGTGATTAACCACCTTACAGGCAAAGAAATGCCTGAAAAGCGCAATGTTCTGGTTGAATCTGCAAGAATAGCCCGCGGTCGCATAAAGCCTTTAAGCAGTTTTGACGCCAATTCAGCCGATGCCATTATTTTTCCGGGTGGATTTGGGGTAGCCAAAAACCTTTGCACTTTTGCTTTCAAAGGTGCCGATTGTGTGGTAAATCCTGAAGTTGCTTCCGCTATCCGGGAAATGGCTTCTACAGGAAAACCCATTGGTGCCCTTTGTATTTCGCCGGTTATTGTGGCTAAGATCCTGGGAAACGTAGAATTAACTATTGGTGATGATCCCGGCACTGCCGCAGCAGTGGAAAAAATGGGCGCCCGTCATCGGAAAACCACTCATGGCGAAGTAATTATCGACGAAAAGCACAATGTTTTTACAACTCCATGTTATATGCTTGATGCAAGTATCCTGGATATTGCGGAAGGCACAGAAAACATTGTGAAAGCTATGCTAAAACAGATGTAGCTTGCTGACTTCCTGATAATCAATCACATCCTTATGCCAGACTGAACTGCCTGTTGCTATCGCAGCATAAGAATATGCTCAAGCTTCAATGAAAACAATTTATGCAAGCCGCTGCAGGGTGTGCAAAAAGTCAGGCTTAAGAACCTTTATTGTCTTTCCTGTTATCTCAATGATTCCATCCTTTCGGAATTCAGATAAAATACGGATAACGTTCTCGGTCGTCATCCCAATGAGTTGGCCCATTTCCTTGCGTGAAACCGGGCTATCGAAAATATTTTTTTTGTAAATATTCTCAGTGAAATCAAGCAGGATATAGGCAATTCTTCCCCTTAGGTTTTTATTATTTATTTCAAATGTTGTGTTGATCACCTTGTCAGCTGCCTGGCTTATCCTGGCCAGCATTTTCACTCCAAATTGTCCATTATTCGAAATCACGTATTTTAAAGCTTCCAGATCAACATAATAGATGAGTGAATCTTCGAGGGCTGTGAGTGAATAATTATAATGTAGATTTGAAAACACACTCAGCAGTCCGACACAATCATTAGGCTTGGCAATATTAATGATATGGCATTTCCCTTCTTCATCTTTCTTTGATAATTTTAACAAACCCAGCTTTAAAAAACAAAAACGCTGAATCTCATCGTTCTCATTGAAAATGACTTCTGATTTCCTGTAGAACCCCTGAGACGATGTCTTTGCAAGAAATGCCAGTTCAGCTTCACTCAGCCCCTCGAATATCGGAGAAGAATAGATGCAACTTTTGCATTCTTCGTTTTTGGCTTCCTGGGTTTTCATCTGGCAAATATAATTGAATATGTTATACCTCTTCCCGGAAGTAAGAATTGATATTCCGGATGCCTGAATTAAAACTCCGTATGATACATATCATATTTCTGCTATCCAATTAACAGAAGAGCATACTTTTGAAGTGTTGTCGCATTTCAGGAAAAGTATGGTCACCTAGAATGTGAAATCTTTATTATTCTATATTAATGCTAATCAAGTGCTGATCCTTTTGTACTTATAACCAGGCAACAATCAAATAATAAGCACCAAGGCATAAAATTAATTCTGACTACTTAAATAGAAATGAAAATGCTTATTGATTTCTTCATTAATTAAAACTTAAATCACATGAGAAAACTTACACTTTTTATTGCTTTTCTTTTTGCTCTCGGGGCGAATGCTCAAAACGGCACAAAGATGATTGGTTTCGATGCAATGAGCATAGGCCGGGCCGGCACATCAATTGGGGTATTCGATTCGTACGAACTTATGATGACAAACCCGGCCGGATTGTCGTTCCTGGAAAAGTCCTCGGTTAATGTCAATTTTTCACTTATGTCGCCAAAAGTTCATTTTCAAAACACATTGAATGATGCTGATGGTGATAAAAACCTTTTCCCGCTTCCTGCAGCTGGTTATGTTCACAAATCGGCAAACAAGGTCAGCAAATTTACCTGGGGGATTGGACTATTTACGCAAGGAGGAATGGGTGCAGATTTTTCTCTGCATAACGAATTGTACCGCGATCAGACTTTTGCGCTAAATACTGATAACAGTACATATTATCCGGTAAAAGGAGCATACAATGCTCAGATCTATCATTCAAAATTTGCTGTTATGCAAGCCGGGCCATCATTTGCATATAAATTCAGCGATAAATTTTCGGGCGGTATTTCCCTCCATATGGTATATAGCACAATGGAATTTAAAATGCCATTCAGCATGAATCCATCAATTATGAATGGTGAGCCAAACGGAATGCCCGGAATGACATTTGGACAAATATTTTCGATGTCACCTTCATTAGGCGGTTTCGGATATAGCGAGGTGACTGCATCAGCCGATATGAGTGCGTTAAATGTAATCAGTTGGGGCGGGAAAATTGGCCTTGCTTACAAAGCCAGTGAAAAGCTGTCGTTCGGTCTTAATTATACGCTGCCTACCAAACTGAATTATAAAAGTGGCAAAGCAACGATGGACATGTCGAAACAGTTCGAAGACGCCATGGGGCGCGCAATTATGGGTTTTTACCAGTCCCCGGGAACGGAAGGTGCTCCGCTTGATACAGCCATGAAATACGTAGGAATGAATTTCGCCCAGATGGGTATTGACCTTTCCAAAGGAGTTGCAGCTGAATACGACCTCGAAGTTGGCATGAAACTTCCAATGTCAATTGGATACGGGATGGCGTACAAAGCAACTTCAAGGCTCAGACTTGCTCTTGACATTGAATGGGTTAACTGGGCAAAAGCATTTGATAAAATGGAGATAAAACTTACAAATGGCACATCTGCAAATATCAACAAGATGATTGGCAGTTCTGCTTTTAATATGGATTTTCCGCTTAAATGGAAAAATTCGGTTATTGTTAAAGTTGGTGGAGAATATGATGTCACAAAACAGTTTACCCTGAGGCTTGGATATGCCTACGGAAGCAATCCTGTTCCGGAAACTACTGTATTTCCTGTATTCCCTGCAATAGTTGTGCATCATGTAACAATTGGGGGTTCGTACAGCGTTAGCGAAAAGATTACGCTGAGTGCGGCAATTGAATCAGCCTTGAACAATAAAGTTACAGCAACGAATCCAAGCGGAGTACAATCCGAATTCAGTGGCAGCACCAGCCAATTAGGCACTGTTATAGGTCATTTATCCTTAAGGTGGAATTTGTAAAATTCAATACCTAAGAACTTACATTCAAACGCCCTGTGGATTTCCATTCGCAGGGCGTTTTAATTTAGTGCGATGAAATATTGAACATAAGTCTAAATCTATATTTCGGGAAATTAACATGATTTTTATACCTTTTCATTCATTCCGTTTGGCATAAATACAATAATTGTAAACATACAATCTATCTATCTAGTTTAGAGTTAACTGTAATTTATCCAGTGCCCTGCGAAGTATTTCGGCATGATCAAAAGCCAATGCAGGCAACCCATCAACAGGAAACCATGCAGCGTTACCCGCATCGTCGCCGGCAACCAACGCTGGAAGTTTGTCTGGAGTAAAGCCTATATAAGTAACCGTTATTGTGCGGTGGCGTGGATCGCGGTGGACATCACCAGCAGTATAAAACTGCTCCAGGGGTAAATCTTCCAATCCAGTTTCTTCCTTCAATTCCCGGTTCACCGCCTGTTCCAATGATTCATCCATATCCACGAAACCGCCGGGGAATGCCCAATTGCCTTCGAAAGGCGGATGAGCACGCCTGATGAGCGCTATATAATACCGTTCCCCGCTCCTGCTGAAAACAAGTGCATCCACAGTAACGGCCGGACGGGGATATTTATAGGTATAAGCCATAACTCTATTTAGTATAAATAGGAAATAGTGTTTTTTGATTTATGAACAAGGAACATTGATTAACGATTTATGAAGTAACGGATAATCCATTATATAAGGTTACTTCAAAAAGCTAAAACTAAGCGAAGCTTTCTCGTGAGCGAAGCGAATAATCATTAATCCTTGTTCAATATC
>DASVHX010000404.1:0-2055 GCA_036382355.1 Bacteroidales bacterium | reverse complement strand
ATATCAGCTTTCCAGGGACTTTGGAGTAAGTATTGTGTTACTGCATTATCTGGCAGTTCAAAGGCTTTTGCAATATCAATACTAATGTTTGCCGCTTTATCCGAAGGGTTCCTTAAAGTCAGAGTACCTTTGTTGTTTTTCCATGCTGCCCAGCCATAAACCTCCCCTTTTCCAGGGTCTCCTCCAACCCAGTGCGTATCTTCAAGGACTTCTTTATTCGCTCTCGACCACACAACTGATTCAGCCAGTATGTCCCATACATCAGCATTTAACAGGCTCCAGCTTATGTATAATTCCTGAATGCCCGTGCCGCTGGCAAAGTATGAATGTATTTCGTTGCGGATGTCTTCTGTGGTGTTATTCATTTCAGCTGGAGTTCCGTTTTTAGCAATACATATTCCATGTAGCATAAGTGAATTTAGCGGGAACAAAGGTGCTTTAGAAACTATATTATTGTAAGTCATTGCATCACGATAGGTGCTCCATTGCTGGCGTTTGGTTCCTTGCCCCAAAAAGTTAACATCATCGCTGCCGCGCCAGATTGAATTGCTGTACCAAAGAAAGAAGGGCGATGGCCAGGTACCTACTGTCATATTAATAAACAATTCGGGGTTGGCTGAACGCAGTTCACCTGTAAGGCGAAACAAGGCATCAATATCTTTTTCAAATTTATTGGCGTTAATACCGTTTGCAGCACCAATTCCGTCAAACTTAAAATAACTTGCCCCATTTTGTTTAATACGGTTCATGCAAACTTCTTTAAAGCGGGAATAGTATTTGGGACCCGCCAAAGAAAATCCATTTTCATTTGTTTCAAATCCTTGGGTAGTTCCATATTTAAGCCTTTCTGTTTTTTCCGGATCGTAGCCGCCCCAAGGCGAAATCCACATCCCAATACCCGATTTATACTTCTTTGCTTCGGCTGTTAACGGATCAAAACCATTTGGAAATCCACTGTTGAATTGCCATAAGGAGGAATTATCGTCCCAGCCATCATCGAAAACAAATCCTGATAAGGCAACGCCACGTTTGATCACCAAACTGTCGCCAATATTCCGGATAGCATCAATGCAGTTTTTTTCATTCAGTTTTAATTTACTGTACGATATATCGAACCATGAATTATAATGCAAATACTGTACGTAAGGATGGGCCCGTTCGCGTTCAATGTAGTAAAGGAACCCGCGTCTCATCTGATTTTTCGGAACAACACCCGTTGTTATTGTACTTGTAAACGGTTCATCTTTCATTAACCCACCGTAGCGGGGAAGGCGGAATTGGACCCGATCAGTTTCCCCCTTTTGCAGCACGGTTATTTTTGTCATTGGGTTTTCTGACGCGAAAAAGTAATTGCCGAAAGTTACCGGCGATCCATCTACTGTGCCGGCTGATGCTTTACCAGGGATTTGTAACTCAAAGTAATATTCTGAAACATTTAAATCAGGCTGGTTAGTTGAAAAAACGAATTGTTGTTGTACATAATTTGACCCGTCGCGCAGGATTGCCGTCCATTGCACATTCAATTTCCTGTCTTTAGATGTTAACATGGCTTTAACGGCCCTGCCACTCAGACTTTGAGACAACCGAGCCGATCCTTTGTTTGGTATAAGCATATACTCTACCGGAGTGGTCTGCATTTCAAATTCTGAACTTTTCAGAAGCTTTCCGTCAACAATCACATAAAAAAGATCCGATGTCGATAGATCAATATTTGTATTTCCGGGGATATCAGAGAGTTTTTCGGAAACAAGTTTATTATTAACGACCTTCCACGATTGCTTTAATACATTGTTCTGCAATGTAATATTTTTAGAATCTATTACCAGAACCGCTGTTCCGGGTTCTTTGCCGGGGTAATCAACGGCATAAGCTGATAAGCCTGTGGCAATTATGATCAGAAGAATCAGTGAAATCTTTTTCATGATTTTAATGGTTTATTTTATTAGTTTTAATAATATGAAGTTCTCAGGTCTTATCTTATTTAACATTTAGTTCACCCTTATTTCGAGGAATTAAACAAAGGTGTCAATAGATCCATTTTCTTGATCTCCCAGA
>DASVHX010000403.1:0-9388 GCA_036382355.1 Bacteroidales bacterium | reverse complement strand
AAAAGCCTGCCGCATAAAAGAAAGCAATGCTAAACTAACGCTCACCTTCCAGAATGTAATTACCATCCTTGACGCGTTGGATGTATTGCGGCCATTGCTTAATCAATCCCTGCAACCAAAGTTTTAAGCGGGTAAGTATGCGAATCCAAGTCGCGCCCGGATTAAAAAACTGAACAGCCATTATCCATTAAGTATTTGGAAGATACTATTTACCTCTAATCTGCCAAAAGTTAAAAGCCAATAGTTAAAGGCTAATAGCTACTTTTAGTTTTTATCTTTCTGACAGCAAGGCGATAGACTAAAAAACTAAATATCCAATTAATAGTTGTATCATTATCGAATAAATTTTTCTGCTTAACAGTTTTTAATAAAGAGAGTTTCAGATATTCACCAATAGAAAGGGACATTATATGTGTTTTTCACCAGAAGCAAGCTTTGCAGGAGGTATTATCATTTCTTGTATAGGTATTGCTACTATTAAGAAAGTTCATAAACCTTCACAACTGGTATTTGCCAGTATTCCATTATTTTTTGGGATTCAACAATTTGCTGAAGGCTTTTTGTGGTTAACATTGCCACGTCCGGAATATGTTAATGTTCAGAAACTCGATACCTATATATTTTTAATCATGGCCCAGGTTCTTTGGCCGATGATTATTCCGCTTTCAGTTCTGTTCATGGAAGAGATCAAGAAAAAAAGAAGAATATTATGGGTTCTGCTGGTTATGGGTTTATCAGTGTCATTGTATTATACTTACTGTTTATTGTTTCTTAATGTCAACCCGCAAATTTCAGGTTATCATATTCTGTATAAGAATGATTTCCCTAAATCGCTGGCCAATTTGGTTTTTGCAGTCTACTTAATTGCTTCTATAACTCCTCTTTTTGTTTCGAGTATTAAAAGAACGCATTTTTTAGGCGTATTAATGTTTTTATCATGTTTAATTACAGCAATATTTTTTAGACAATATCTCACTTCAGTATGGTGCTTTTTTGCATCATTTATAAGTGGGGTCATCTTCTGGATACTTAGAGATGCAAAAAGGGAATTCAATTTTGACGAATTAAATTTATTGAAAATCAGTTCGAATCAACCATCAGATAAATAAATAATTCTGGCCATTTTACACCAAAGCCAAAGCCATTCCCGAGTTCGTTGAGGCTGTGCCCCAGTTGACTTAAGTTCTGCCAGAGTCGTTCTATCTACCAAGCTCTGCCAGAATCTTACAAAGTTTTCAACCAGAATTTTGTCCTACTCGAACCACATAAACCTAAAATCAAAAACGAAAAAACAATGCCCGATAATACTCAAAAAGCCCTCGCCATTTTCCTCTCCGGGAAAAACTGCGCACAAGCTGTATTAACCGCATTTTCGGAAGAACTGGAATTTGATAACGATTTCGCATTGGCCTTAAGCAGTGGTTTTGGAGGAGGCATGGGACGGCTGCAGGAAACCTGCGGGGCCGTTACCGGTGCATTCATGGTGCTGGGTATATATAACAGCAGGAAATACGCGGATAATAATGAGCGGAAAGAACATACCTACGCGATGATACAGGAATTTAATAAGCAATTTGTTGCGATTCATAAAACAAGTAATTGCAGGTTACTCCTGGGTATAGATTTGAAAACAGATGAAGGCCAACAAATGATGCGCGATAAAAATCTTAGTGAGCTTGTGTGTGAGAAATGTATTTCAGATTCAGTTAAAATACTGGAAGAGTTTATAAAATATATCTTGCCACTAAGCATAGTTTCCTGACTAAGATTGTTGAAATAGTGGTCTCTTGTTCCTTTACCGCTCAGGCTCCCGCCTGTGGGCGGGACAAGTTTTGCCCGAGTCGCCCTATCCTTCATTATGTGCCTGAATCTTAAAACCCATTTTCCATAACTCATTTATAAAATATGAAATTGTTGCATTGCTTTTTATTCGGTATTTTTACGCAATAATTAAAAAATAAATGTTTAACTCGATTTAACATAACGGAAATATTAGAAAGTTCCAGAAACAGTCAATAATTTCTTCATTTGCTGTCCAAGCCTGTCCCCGAATTTAATAAAATTATGAAAAAAATTAGCCTTCCAAAAACCAGCGCAATACACTGCTTTGCGATACTTATCATTATACTTGTCTTTGGCTGTTCAAAACAGACCAAAAGCCGAATCCCAGGCCTAACAAACGTTTCGAATGTTGTCATTATTGCTCCTTCCGATACCGGCTCTCTTACTGTTGCCGAAAAAAATGATTTGTCATCGCTTAAAACAGTACTTAATGTTTCAGGTATCAGGTTTACCGTAATTCCTGTAAGAAATGTTCCGACAATAAAACTATCTGAATTTAATATTATTATTGTTCCCTTTGCTGCCTCGAAAACATTGAACGATGCTGCCTTGGGTTCTGTTCTGCAAGCCGTAAAATCGGGTAGTAATCTCTTAACCGACGGGGTATCGCCCCTCACCGGTTTGCTTGGGATAAAACTTCAACCTAAAACCGTAAATATAACCCGCATACGCGATACCCATTTTTCGAATAATACTCTCTACTGGACAACTCCCTGCGACGCACAAACCATTGATAATGCTGATCGCAACGATTCGGTACTTGCCTTCGACGAAACCACGCATCAACCTATTGCAGTTAGCGGCACTTTCGGGAAAGGCCGTTTCGTGAGCCTCTCTCCATTATTCGACCCCAACACAAAAAAAGGATATTCGCGTTTCCCGTTTCTCATCGAATGGCTTCAAAGCTATCTCGGACTTGCCCGCATAGCTGAACGTCAGGTTGTGGAAATGTATTTCGACCCCGGGAATCGTAAAGATCCCCAGATACCTATCGATAGCCTTGCCAGAATGTGGCGCGAGCGGAAGATTAAGCGGGTTTATGCAGCCGGGTGGTATTACGATGGTGCTTATGATTATACACCACTATTTAAAGCTTGCCATAGCAATGGCATACAGGTATATTGCTGGCTCGAAACTCCCGAAGTTAATGACCTGATGTGGAAACAACACCCCGAATGGCGCGAAAAAACTGCTACAGGTCGCGATGCCAATATCGACTGGCGCAGGCTTATGAATCTTGCCGATGAAAACTGTCGTAAACAAGTGTTTAAGGAACTCGGCGAATTTTTAATGAAATACGATTGGGATGGAGTCAACTTCGCCGAAATGTATTTTGAACCAAGTCCTCTTGGTTTCGAAGATCCAGACAACTTTTCGCCCATGAATTCCACGGTGCGCAGCGAGTTTGAGCAGCTGTCTGGCTTCGACCCTGTTCAACTGTTCAATCCCCAAAACGCTAATTACTGGAAAACAAACAAGATCAGCTGGCGTAAGTTCGCCGATTATCGTAAAGAACTGGCGTACCGCATAAAGGGACAGTTTCTCGATTTTCTGACTACCATAAAAAACCGTAAGACCGATTTTGATGTGATGCTCACCGTCCTCGATGTAAGTCTGCAACCCGCCGAGTCGGACGCTATTGGCGAATCGACTGAACATACACTGGCATTGTACAGGAAATACAACATCACACTGCAAATCGAAGATCCTTCGGACTGTTGGGGCACAGGTCCTGAACGTTATGCGCAGCTTGGCAAGCTGTATCGCAAAACCGTAAAAGAAGAAAACCGTTTGGTATTCGATTGTAATGTAGTAGGAAGCCACGAACAAGGTTTTGGCGGATTTCCGTCAGAGAAACCATCGGGCGAGGAGATACGACAGATAACCTATAACATGTCGCTCTACAAAATACGTCCGGCCTTTTATTCGGAAGATGCAGTAAATGCAAACGACTTCAAAAACATAAGTACAGTACTTGCCCGCGAAGCATCAATTACAGAAGTGCATGTAAACGAATGGAAAATAAACACTCCATACATGATAACGGTTAACACTGGCAGGAGCGGACTTGGGCTGAAGCTCGACCAAAAAAACTGGTTTGCCGGCGATAATGGACAAGTAATTATCCCGCAGGG
The DNA here is from genome assembly GCA_036382355.1 of Bacteroidales bacterium. Classification (GTDB taxonomy): domain Bacteria; phylum Bacteroidota; class Bacteroidia; order Bacteroidales; family DASVHX01; genus DASVHX01. The sequence goes on along the minus strand of DASVHX010000403.1, from coordinate 5,411 downwards.
TAAACACATCCTCAGTTTCGACGCGCTGCAATCGCCCATTAGTACTATTGGGCTGAAAAATATATCCGGCGAACTTAAATGGGCTAAATTTTCGGAAAATGAACTTGAATTTGCATACACTGAAGAAGTTACTTCGTGTTACGCTATTTTTGACACAAAGCCCATAACTATTTATATCGACGGTAAGAAAGTTGATATTTTTCCGTTTGGCGACAAGGAGTTTGTTTTAAAACTTCCGCGGGGAATGCATAAAGTGAAGGTTACATGCAAAGCTGCCAAGCTATGAACATCTTCAACAATTAATGCTTAAGTTCTCCATATGATGCTTAATTTGGCTGAGTAACCTGAAGGTGGCGTAAGAAAATTATAACGAGCTGAGCACTTTTAATTTGACTGAAAAAATTCAACGAAGGACCATCTGAGTTTATACCCATATCCCGAATACGTCAGGTACATTTGCCGCACGTACCTGATTAAACCCAGTAATCTGAAGACTGAAAAAGAGCCTTCCTGCCCTTGATACCTCATTGCATATTATACCGCGGCCGGATCATCAGTGGTACCAGGCATTTTTAATTACGAGAAATAGGCGGATAATGATAAAAGAAAAGATCATACCTACGCGATGATACAGGAATTCAATAAAAACGATTCACACCGATTTATAAAACGACCATCTGAAAGTTACACTGTGGAATTGATTTGAAAACATCTGAAAGCCGGCAAATGATGTGCGATAAAAATCTTAGTGAGCTTGTGTGTGAGAAATGTGTTTCAGATTCAGTTAAGATAGTGGAAGCATTGATTAAGTAACATCGCAGCTAACCATCGTCACTTGAATACTATTTCTGGCGGCTTTATATGTTTTTTCTTTTTAATTTAGATAAAAATTGAAAATCATGAAAAATTTAAAATTAACTATTGGTATACTGTTTTTATCAATGCTTTTGGGAGAGTTTTCACAAGCTCAGGACTGGGCAAATTTAGACCGTTTCAAAAATGAAAATGCTAAACTCGGATTGCCAGTTCCAGGCGAAAACCGGATTGTATTTATGGGTAACTCAATTACCGAGGGTTGGAGTAATTTATCCCCTGACTTTTTTTCGGGGAAACCATACATCAACCGCGGTATTAGCGGACAAACAACACCTCAGATGCTGGTTAGATTCAGGCCCGACGTAATCAATCTTAAGCCGGCAGTTGTAATCATTTTGGCAGGCACAAATGATATTGCGGGCAATACAGGGCCTTCAACGCTTGAAATGATAGCAGATAATATTTTTTCCATGGCTGAATTGGCAAAGGCTAACGGTATTAAAGTTGTTCTTTCTTCAGTTTTACCAGCTTTTGATTATCCCTGGAAGCCTGGTCTTAAACCGGCTGAAAAGATAGCTGCCCTGAATGAGATGATAGAAAATTATGCTGATAAAAATGGGATTGTTTATCTTGATTATTTTTCAGCCATGGCAGATGAACGAAAGGGCATGAAGGATGCGTACACGTATGATGGAGTTCACCCAAATAAAACAGGATATAAGGTAATGGAACCTCTTGCAGAAGGAGCAATAGCAAAAGCTTTAATTCAGAAATAAGCCTGGTTGTAGAATTATTTTTGATGTGATTGTACTTTTGATTTGAACAGCATAAATATTAAATCATTGAAAAACGAGGTTTACAACACATGCTATAGCATATTAGAGTTGTCACTTGATGAGAAGAAATTTATATTATGATTGAGTTTTTAGATAAAACAACATTTTGAAACATTAAACAATATGAACCCACTTGACATTTTTCAAAAAGAAGCTCCTGAAGTTGCTAAGGCTTTCGATGGATTGATCGAAGCATTAAAAGCTACAACTGGATTGGATTCCAAAACAAAACAATTAGTTTATATTGGGATAAAGTCTTCAATGGGCGATACAACAGCGATTTATTATCATGTACCAATGGCAAAGAAACTTGGTGCAACAAGAGAAGAAATCCGGGACACGATTCTTATAACGCTATCCGTTTGCGGATTAAAAGGCGTCGCAAGTTGCCTGCCTACAGCTTTGGATATTTATGACAAGACAGAATAAATCGAAAAAAATGGCTAGCGATTTATCAAATCGGATTAACATTGGTAAGGATACAAAAACCAAATTGATTCAAGTTGGCATTGATTCTTTTGAAAAATTGAAATCAATTGGAAGTGAACAGGCATTTATTCGACTTCAAACAATTGACCCAGGTGCATGTTTGAGTTTGCTATATGGATTGGATGGTGCAATAGAAGGGACTAAATGGAATAAACTGTCGCCCGAAAGAAAACAAGCATTACAGCAGTTTTACAACATGATAAAAAAGAAATAAAACTTACGTCCAACCCCGGGTAATATTGACGTCTTTTTTGCGCGTTAATAAACATCAATTATATAACGTCATTTAATATGGCTATTTATGAAACAAATTACCCCTCAGCGTTATAAAGCTGGTTGAGCAGGTTGACTTTTGAGCCAGCCTCATAGCCATAAATTGAAGAAGCCGTCACAAAGAAATTTCGCGACGGCTTCTTTCATTGGTTGATTGTGGTTGATTATTCAAATATAATTTTCTTACTCCAGGTTTTGTTTGGCGTAGTCAATCGAAGAGAATAGATTCCCTTGTTTTGACGAATTAGAGAATAATTCAGTGCGTTATCACCTGCTTTCAGGAATACCGGCGACGTGAATACTGTTTTTCCAGTCATATCCATAATTTGCATCATTCCGCACTGAGCCGAAGGCATATTAACCGATAAATGGATAATGCCATCTTTAACAGGGTTAGGGGAAATCTTCAGGCTGTTTTGAGCTGTAATGACATCTATTCCGGTATTATCAACAACCGTTATATAAATTTTAGCCGTAGCGAACTTTGAAGGATCAGCCGTATAGGCAATTTTATAGGTTATCGAATCTATACCTGAGAATCCTGCATTAGGTTCGTAACTAATAACGTTCGGATCGTTGAAGGGAATGTATGCATTACCTTGTGTGGCGGGTTGTTCAATGCTTAATGTAACAGGAGCTAGTTTTGTATCATTGTCCAGTACTAGAACTGTGATTAGTTGGGCAAGCATTGTTTGAACAGCATCATCAACTGCTGTCGGAGGAGCAGTAAGTTCCAGGAGCACACCCAGGTTATCGGTAAATCGCTTCACAAAATTCTGATAATAAACATTAGCGATAGTAGCATCATGAACAACAAGCGTATTCTCGTCGTTATCATTGTCGGCAGCGGCGCTCCAATTATGCGAACCTGTAAGAACCATAGGGTCAGAAGCGGGTGCATCCTGATCTACGATCATATATTTGTTATGAAGCAAACCACTTGAGACATTATCGAATGTATAATGTGTGGATAAAGAAGCAGTGAGCGTTGTATTTACGATTGTGCTATTGCCGCTTGCGTTATTTGTGATGACATTGGTTGCAACACCGGCAGATTTCCGGGCTGCAATTGCATCGGCCATTTCGGTGCGGGTTATAAGCATGGTGGCAATACTCAGGTCATTATTGGCTGTATTGATAACTTCTACGATGCGTCCATTTACGCCGTCAGTCGGGCTGAAGTAACTTTCAACACGTTTCCCGTTAATCACAAATTCATGCGGCGTATTATTCTTCTTAGTCGATCCGAAACGGGCTTTGGTTGCATCAGCATTATCGCCGGTCGAACCCCACATTTCTTCAAATTCTATCTGGTAAGAACGTGCCAGGCTCTGGTCCTGAACAATAATTACATTGTTGGCGTCAAGATTTATTTGATCATCGGTAAAGTTAGTAGAGCCGGTCCATACAAGCGGTTCGTTTGGATCGGCCGATTGAGCGTCGAACACAATGAACTTGTTGTGCATAATGCCCAGACGATGGCCACCATCCGGACCTATAAGCACATGTACCAAGGAGCCGGCAAGTTCGTCAATCCCCAAATTGGCAGTTGTTCCGCAGCCGATTACGCGTACGCGAACACCACGGTTGGCAGCCGCTTTCAGTGCATCGCTGATGTTGCTGATGCCCTGGTTGTTAAAATTGTAGATGGTTAAATCGATGGAATATTTAGTCCTGTTGATATAATTGATCAGGGTATCGTCGATGAGGGATGGAAGGTAAATAGCATCTACACCTTTTGAATATGAATGATCTACAGGACTGTTAAAGTAGTACTTCATATCTCCGGTGGAGTTTGAAATGGTAGCAAACGGCCGAACGGCTGATTTAGCTGTATCAGAACCGGATACTGAAAAGGCTTGTACCCATGTGATTTCACCTGCTGATAACCCTGAGAGGGAAATACTGTGACTGGTTAATCCACCTGTACTGGCAGTTTTGTTTGTTGTAACAGTTTCGGGAGAAGAGCCATAAAACATTTCCGTTGTTCCGGAAACGTTTGTTGTCCAGTTGAAATCAAGATCGGTTTTGGTGAATGCTGTGTTGGATAAGCTACCAGTCAGGTATATGGAACTGGTTACATGGAGATCGTTCAGATCGCGTGGTAAGATCTGGTAGCCTGCGCTCGGACTGGCATAATCAAATTGTGAACAGATAGCTGTAATGTTTACCAACCCATTGGGAATGGTGGTTCCCACGAGATTCTGACCATTTTTAACGTATATAAAACCTGTCTCACCATTGGCGGTGAATTCGTATTTTTTTTGTGCAAATATTAGCCCGGCATCTTTAAAGACGGCATCATTTATTTTCAGAAGCATTCCTTCGTAAGGTTCTGAAATCTGGGCGGGGGATAGAAGTATAGGGGCAGGTATCGTGTTTCCAGAATTACGAACAACAACACTGGTGATAGGATTGAGTTCGATCAGCTGGTTATAGGACACCATAGTTCCGCTAACCGTAATAGAATCACCCCGGTTTACCGAAGCAGCTTGTGCTGATGTGAAATATGCAGCAATACCAGCAGTGTTGTCCTGCATATAGCGTATCACACCTAATTCAGAACCATTTGTGACAATTCCTTTTACGGTAACAACTGAATTTATTGCCATTCCCCTGGCTTCCAGTATGGTATTCTGAGCATTTGCCAGGTAAGTAAAACCAAATGCGAGTAGCGAGATGATGAGTATTTTTTTCATTTGTGTAGGGTTAAATTTGGTTAGTCAAAGATTATTTTAAGTGAAGCAGTAAATTGTCTCCCGGCGCCCATGAAAACCGAAGCTGAACGGGCATCAAAACTATTGAAGGGTCGTTGGATATAGGTGTCATTATTTATTGCATCAGATATATACATTTTATCCAATGCATTCAACATATTCAACCTGATTACGAACCCGAGCTTTTTGAAAGTTTTTATCTTAAAGCGGTAACCGGTATGCATGTCGAAAATAGCGTAAGCAGGAATTTTCCAGGATTCAACAGGATTTCCTTCCGGAT
>DASVHX010000402.1:0-14324 GCA_036382355.1 Bacteroidales bacterium | reverse complement strand
ATGGAGCAGCCGACAAGTTCGTATCCCAACAGGATGTCGACGCGTTTAAACATGCCATGGATTCTATTGGGGCCGATTATACCTTCAAAGCATACGCTGATGCCACACATGCATTTACAAATCCCGATGCTACCAAAATAGGTAAGGAATTTAACATGCCCATCGAGTATAATGCTGCTGCCGATAAAGCTTCGTGGAGCGATATGCAGAACTTCCTTGCCGGGATATTTAAGAAATAGGATTGGTTGGATTCAGGAGAAACTCACAGGAATTATTTCATTGAATCCCAATACCATGCACTGGCAAGTTTAAGCCCATCGCCAAGACTATAGGCCGGTTGGTAACCCAGCAAACTACGCGCTTTATCGATGGAAGCCAATGAATGTCTTACATCGCCCTGTCGTTCAGGACCAAAAACAGGTTTGATGTAGGCAATCTGTTCATCGAATTCCGCAAGGTTCGTGACCAGTTGTCTGAAAAGCTCAATAAGCGTGGTGTTTTCACCATACGCCACATTATACACCGTATTTAAGGCTTCTGCATTTTCAACCAGGGCCGCAAGTTGATTTACCTGAACAACATTATCCACGTATGTAAAATCGCGGGACTGAAGGCCATCACCATGCACAAGAGGTGCTTCCCCATGCACAAGCGACTTGATGAAACGTGGGATTACCGCGGTATAAGCGCCATCAGGGTCCTGCCTGCGGCCGAATACATTAAAATAACGCAATCCAATGGTCTCTACGCCATAAAGATTTGAAAAAACCCGTGCATAAAGTTCATTCACATATTTGGTGACAGCATAAGGCGAAAGCGGGTTACCAATAACATCCTCCATCTTTGGAAGTTCCGGGTGATCGCCATAGGTGGACGAACTCGCGGCATAAACAAATCGCTTTGCTTTAGCGTCGCGCGCAGCTATCAACATATTTAAAAAGCCGCTGATATTCACTTCATTTGTCGTAATGGGATCGGCAATCGAACGCGGCACAGAGCCAAATGCAGCTTGGTGCAGGATGTAATCTACGCCATCTGCCGCCTGCCGGCAATCTGCAAGATTACGGATATCGCCTTCCATCAATGTGAAACGCCTGTTTTGCATAAACGGATCAATATTACAGCGTTTACCTGTCGAAAAATTATCAAGGCAAATTACTTCATTATCTTGCTGCAGCAGCGCTTCCATCAGGTTAGAGCCAATAAATCCGGCACCTCCGGTTACTAAAACCCTTGCATTAGTGATGGTTCTTTTCATGTGATATTAATTTAATTCTCAGAGTCCTGTATTAAAATTACTTTTACAGTAAACCTATTTCAGGATTAAACACTTAGGACTGCAACATTCAAACTCCAAACTTCTACTCTACAATCCGATCTGATCGGCTATTGAGCTCATAGCTGCGATGGACAAAGCAGCAAATTCGTCGAGGCTGAGGCCAATATTTTCGCATTCCATGATGCTCTCCCGTTTTACGGATGCAGCAAAGGCTTTCTCTTTCATACGTTTGGTTACCGATTTGGATTTTACGGAAGCCACTTTTCTGTCGGGATAAACCATTGCAGTGGCTGTAATAAGTCCGGTGATGGTTTCGCCTGCTGCTAGGGCATGTTGAAATACGGTGCTTCTTTCCAGGCCTGTGGCGACTTCGTTATGCATCTTAATGGCATCCACAATGTCGGCATCAAGTCCCAGGTCGCTCAGCATTTGTGCGCCGACAAGCGCATGTGTATATGGATTGGCTGAAGTAATTTCTACATCCAGGTCGTGGAGCAAGCCGGCAAGGCCCCATTTCTCCTCATCCTCACCAAGCCTGAGCGCCAAGGCGCGCATCACAGCTTCCGAGGAGAGGCTGTGAGCGATCATTCTCTCATTTTTTATGTGGCTATTCAGAAGTTCAAACGCTTCGGTACGGGGAATTAGCATGATAGTGGTTTTAAAATTAGTGCCTGGAGTGCCTTGAGTGCCTAAAGTTTAGAGTGCCTGCTATGGTCAATGCAGGTCGAGTCCATTTAGCATAAATACGCTATGCTTAAGAGTGCTGAAAATTTCTGTTGTATATTCTTCAACTGCTTTTACACTTCCAGGCAAGGTATATACCAATGAATTTCCCATAACGCCTGCCACGGCGCGGGTTAGCAGCGCATTGGGCTTCTCCTGCCCGTATTTAAAGCGGATGAGTTCCATAATACCTGGAATTTCCTTGTCGAGCAATGGCTTGACCACATCTGGTGTAAAGTCGCGTGGTCCTATGCCGGTTCCTCCTGTTGTGAAAACAAGATCGGTATGGTTAAGTTTGGCTTGCAGCAAAAGTTCGCGCAGCAAGTCGGCGTCATCGGGGATCAGTTGCCGGTTGATGGCACATTTCCACTTAATAGAATCAAAATAGGATTGTACGCGTTCGCTGATGACCGGACCGCTGCGATCTTCATATTCTCCGGCGCTGGCGCGGTCGCTGAGCGTTATTATCAGTATTCTGAATATCCTGGGATTATAATTAATCTGGTCGCCGGCTTTAATGTTGCCTGGTTTTAACACGCGGCAGAAAATCCCTTCCTTTGGCATCACGCAGTTACCGACTTCTTTAAAAATGTTGCAGGATTCGCCATGGCATTTCTTCCCGATCTGCGTAACTTCAAGTTCTACTTCGCCAATGCTGAACCGATCCAGCGGGTGGGTCAGATGTACTTCAATTCCGCGCGTTGTAATGTTTTCGGCAAATTCGCCATAATTAATTTTACGGCCGGCTGATCCGGAAAACTTACCGATACTTTCTTCGGCCAACAGGCTTACCTGTCGGTGCCAATGACCAGAGTGTGCATCGCCGATAACGCCGATATCACTTAACTGAATTGATGGAACCGGCATTTTGATAGTGCCTTTTTTCTCTGAAATATTTACAGAGACAACTTTTATTTCCTGATCTGCCATGTATAATCTAAATTAAATAGCATTAAAATTAATTCTATTCTGCATTTAAAGTCGTCGGAAAGATTGAAATCGATTGAAGTAATATTCCTATTAAAATCAAAACGATCAAACCTTTAAATGCCCGAACGTTGAAACGTTCAGACTTCCAACCAAATCACAGTTAAATTCCATATCCAAAAATAAGCGCTGGCTCAAATCGGTTTCTTTAACAAATAGAACCGGTATCCTGCATAAAGGTAATAAATGGCTGCAGCCAGCAACGACAAGCCAAGTGATATAAAAAAGGTGCCCAGGTAAAGATCGGGCATCAGATGCAAACGGCTTATCGTAATTCCCATCGTGATCATTAAGGTCATAAGTATGTATCCACGGATATCGAAAAAAGCAAAAATACAGGGTCTATCCTTTTCCAGGTTGATAATCCTCAGAACATAACGTTTTCCCACTTTGCGAAAAACAAACCAGTAAAATGGAGCAAATCCGGCAATGCCAATGCTATAATTCAGCCAAAGGTGCAATGCATTATGGTCAATCTTAATGAAAGCTATTTTGAGTATCCTGTAGGAAGCAAAACCCCAAAGTGAGGATGCTACCAGGATAAGAACCTGTTTGGGCGCACCCGGTTTGAGTTTATGCCAGAGGTTCATCGGGATCGTTTTTTATTGGTTGAAATCTGAAAACGGATGCTTCCGATTGTTGTTTCATACGGCTGAAAGCCATTACCAGCATGATGAGCATTAATGGAATGAATAAAAAGTTAAGCACGGGATGCCCCGACAAAATAAAGAAATCGTAGAGGCCATGAAATATCCAGGGAATAAGGATAGCTTTTACAAGATATCCGGATCTGCGCCATCGGTTAAAGCGAGCCATCCCAAGATAATATCCCATGATTATACCAAAAAGTGCATGGGCAGGAACGGCTGTAAATGCACGAAAGAAACCTGTGCCAATAGTTCCCTTATATACATAAAGTAAATTTTCGATTGCCGCAAAGCCCAGCGATACAGCCACAGAATAAACTATACCGTCGAATTTCTCATTAAAGTTCCGATCGCGCCAAAAGAGGAAAAAGACAGCAGCAAATTTAAATAATTCCTCCATGGCAGATGCGTCAAAAAAGCCATCCCAGGCAGCTTTAGGAATAGGAAGAAAGTTGATAGAAATTTTCCCCAGGAAGTTTTCGATAAAAAGGATTGGTATGATAAGTAATATGCCAGCAAGGAAACCCCGCAAAAGTATACTGATAGGTTCCTTTTCATATTTGTCGCGGAAATAGACATATGAAAAAATGAGAAGTACCGGTGCCAAAGCAATTATTAGAACAGTCATACCGCCGGAGAATTAAGGATTACAAATTTGTTTTCGTCTTTTCGAGCAAGGTGATACCGCTGATTACCATTTGCTTATCCACGGCTTTGCACATGTCGTAGACAGTAAGCAAGCCCACCGAAACAGCGGTGAGCGCTTCCATTTCCACACCGGTATGTCCAATGCAACGAACTTCACTTTCCATGCGCACGCCCGACGGCATTAGGGTTGCTTGCACATCAATGCGCGAAAGCATGAGCGGATGACACAAGGGAATAAGGGTTGGAGTTTGCTTGGCTGCCTGTATACCGGCAATCTGGGCAATTGAAAGTACGTCGCCTTTTTTTACAAGGTTATCCTTAATTAGCTGTATCGTAGAAGGCAATAGTATGATAAAGCCTTCCGCCCTTGCCATGCGCAACTGGTCGGGCTTGTTGCTGACATCCACCATGCTGGCTTTACCTTTGTTGTCGGTATGGCTTAGTTTCTCGTTTGTCATTCTCTGTCAATTTTATCATTCAACTGCTAAAAAGCATTCGCTTGTCTTTGTTCATTTTTCACCAGGCACCAGTCACTAATCAACAATCAGCAATTAACCACCAATATTATAAAATTTTCCCAACATATTGTTTGTTCCGCATGCAGGTTTGTTTCCTAGCGCTAACCGAAAGGCTTCTTCAGGTCCGAGTTCACGCACATTATATTCCAGATCGTTGAACAGGCAAGGTTTTATCATGCCATTAGCAGTAAGCCGCAAGCGATTACAAATTGAGCAATCGCCGCCTTCGCCTCCTTCTACTACCGAAAAGTCACCATTTTCGAGGTCCATCTGGTGGATATAGCGGATGTGTAAGTCGTTCTCAGCGCAAAAAGCGGCAACATCGACTGCGTCTTTATCCTGGGCTGATCCGCTGATGACACAGTTGATTTTTATCGGCAAAAGTCCGGCTTCACGGGCGGCTTCAATTCCTTTTAATACAGGTTCAATCTCTCCCCCTCTGGACATTTGGCGATAAACATCAGGATCCATGGTGTCCAGGCTAACATTCACACGTTGTAACCCAGCTTTGGCAAGTGGTTGGGCATACCTTTCAAGCAGCTGTCCGTTAGTGGTCAGGCTCAGGTCCTTAATTCCTTCTATCTGCGAAAGCATTGTCACCAGTTCGACAATTCCTTTGCGTACTAAAGGTTCTCCACCCGTGAGCCTGACTTTTTCAATGCCCAATTCAACTCCCGCTTTTATGGTTGAAGTAATTTCCTCGAAAGTAAGGATGTCGTTATGATTAAGCAACTGCACTCCTTCGCAGGGCATACAGTATGTGCACCGTAAGTTGCAGCGATCCGTAACCGAAACGCGCAGGTAGCTGATCCTCCTGTTAAAGTTGTCGAACATCTACGAGGGCTCCCTTTTGAATTTCCGTTTCACCAATATTTACAGCTATTATACCATCAGCCTCAACATAAGCATGAATATGCGCTGAGCCATGGTAATCAACCGGAAATACTTCGTTAAATTTTATTTTTACAGGCAGAAAAGATTTTCGGTCCGATTTGCGGCGTTTGTAATCCTGACCAAGCGGCAGCCTGAGCATAGGTTGCGGGTCGGTACAACCGGTAATTTTATCTATCAGCAACCTTATGATAAGTTCGAATTGCACAAATGCTGATACCGGGTTACCAGGCAAACCAAAAAGGTAAGTATGGTCTTTTACTGCGAAAATGGTGGGTTTGCCCGGCTGTACAGCGATATTGTGAAAAAGTGTTGTAAATCCTGCTTCTGCAATTACACCAGGAACGTAATCGTAATCGCCCATAGATACTCCGCCGGTGAGTAGGATAATATCACATTTAGCCTCAGCTGATGCAATTTTTGCATGAGTTCCTTCCGGTGAATCGTCGGCGATGCCAAAGTAATGTGCATTACACCCGGCTTTTTGAACTTGTGCCATAAGTTGCCAGCCGTTGCTGTTGCGTATTTGTCCGGCAAGTGCTTGCTCTTCGGGTTCCACAAGCTCGTTACCGGTAGAAATGACGCCAATTATTGGTTTGCGACAAACAACTGGCGAATGACAGCCCACCGAAGCCAATACCGCTACATGCTGAGGTTTGATGCGTATACCTGCTGAAAGCACTTTGTCATCTTTATGAATGTCTTCTGCAATAAAGCAAATATTTATAGCTGACTGTTTACCTGTAAACCGGGCAAATTCGCCTGTAGTTTCGGTGTTTTCAACCATCAATACAATATCTGCTCCCTGGGGTAGCATGGCGCCGGTCATTATCCGCGAGCATTCGTTAGTGCCGATTTTTGCAACAGGAACTTTACCGGCAGCTATGGTTTCTATGATGCGTAGAGGGTTAGACATATCCTGCCTTCGGCATGCAAACCCATCCACGGCTGATTTGTCGAATGGTGGCATGTCCATGTCTGCAAAAACATCAGCAGCAAGCACCCTCCCAAGGCATTCGGAAAGGCCGCATGTTTCAACAGAAAGGGGATGGGCTGCCCCGGTAACAAGGGCAGTAGCTTCTTCAAAAGTGATCATGAAAGACTATTTAATACATGCAAAAATAGCTATACATCCGATGCAAAAACCGGATAAAACAGAAACATCATAAATGGCAGAAAGTAGTCTTCCGGATTGCCTTTACTTCGACTCAGCGTATTCCTTGAATAGTTGCAGCACGAGCCCGTCGGCCAATCCAATTTTTGGAGCAACGACAAAATCCTGGTGCGACCATTTCAAGATGCGGATAAATATATCAGCAGCCGGAACAATAACGTCGGCACGGTCGGGTCGAAGTCCCATGGTTTCAATACGTTCCTTCATGGTCATTTCCCCAAGGTGCGAGAATGCATACTCCAGCTGAGCTTGAGTAATGATATTGTTGGTGGTAGAACCATAAAGCTTTGTGAGTTTGTTGATGTTACCTCCCGAACCAACTACATTGATCTGACCGGGTTCCAATTGATAGGTCTTAATCCATTTTTGCATGGCATCCCATTCGCTTGCGGCTACTTTATTGCACAGCAAACGAAGCGTACCAATCTGGAATGAAGCTGCATTGATGAAACGGTCGCCAACCATCACTGATATTTCGGTGGTACCTCCCCCTACATCCACGTGCATGGTAGTGCCCAAATGTTTATTAATGGCAATGCCATTCAGCGCACTTATTATATTGGCTTCTTCCTGGCCATCGATTACACGCACAGCAATACCGCTTTCCTTCTGAACGCGGGCAAGAATCTCGGCGCTATTGGAGGCTTCGCGCATGGCCGCAGTGGCACAAGCCGTAAAAGCTAACGGCTTGTAAACGTCGAGTAATAATTTAAACGCCTGCATAGTCCTTACCAGGTTGTCGGATTTTTCTTCCGATATACGTCCTTGTTCGAATGCATCCAGTCCCAATCGGATAGGGATGCGGATCAGCGAAGCCTTGTCGGCGGTGGCTCTTTTTCTGTTCTCGAACACGTTGGCAAACAATAGCCTTACGGCATTGGAGCCTATGTCAATGGAGGCAAATAGCATAGTTTTAGGTTTTAGAATAGTTTGTTTTTAAAATAATGATATGTTTCTTCCTGTGATCTGATGCGCAATGTACCGTGGTCGTGGCGGTATTGGTTTGGTTGTGTATTGCTTATAATTCTGGATTTGGTATTATCCTTTAGTTGAATCTGAAGCATGGTGAGCAGTTCGCGTTGAATCTCTCTGTTGTTAATCGGGCATGCCACCTCAATGCGGTGGTCGAAATTACGGATCATCCAATCGGCTGACGAAATGAAGTATTTTGCATTTCCGCCATTACAGAAAACCAACACCCGGGAATGTTCGAGGAATTTATCCACAATACTGATGGCCTCAATATTTTCACTTTGCCCTTTAACGCCCGGTACTAGCACGCAAATACCGCGCATAATGAGTTGTATTTTAACGCCTGCCTGGGATGCCTCACAAAGTTTTTTTACAATTTTTAAATCTACAAGGTTGTTGAGTTTGAGGATTACCCAGGCTTCCTTACCAGCTTTGGCATATTTTATTTCCTCATTAAGCATCTTAATAAAGAAATTGCGCATGTGAAACGGAGCTACCACCAACTGCTTGAATCGCGGTGTATTGTACTTGGAATCGAACAAGTGAAAGACATTATTTACATCAGAAACTATTTGCTTATCTGCAGTAAACAGGCTGCAATCTGCATACACCATGGCTGTAGTTTCGTTGTAATTGCCAGTTCCGATATTGGCATAGTATACATTCTTATCCACTTCTCTTCTTCGTATCAGGAGTAGTTTGCAATGTACTTTATATCCTGTGATGGTTTGAATTATGCGCACACCTTCTTTTTGCATTTTTTCTGACCAGTAAATATTGGCCTCTTCATCGAAACGTGCCTGCAATTCGAGAAATACTGTTACTTCCTTACCATTACGGGCGGCATTAATCAGTGCATTTACTACGTTTGAATCGCGGGCTACACGATACAGCGTCATTTTGATGGCTCTCACCTGAGGATCGATAGATGCTTCACGCAGTAAATCGATAAGGTAATTGAATGATTGGTAAGGATAATGTAACATGATATCGCTCTCACGGATTTTCGCCAGGATACTCTTATTCATGGGTAACAGAGGATGTTCAAGCGGTTGTAATTGCTGGTATTCAAGCGAATGACTGCCCACATTCGGGAAATTCATAAAATCCTTGAAGTTCTGGTACATATTGCTTCGCACCAGCGTATCCCGTTCGGTTACCAGGAGTTTTTCGGCCAGCGCATCTAGCAATGGAGCGGGCATATCCTTGTCGTATATCAATCGCACAGGAGGTGCAATGCTACGCTGTTTCAGGCTTTCAGTCATAATCTCCACAAAACTCTTCGAAATATCGTTGTCGATATCTAATTCAGCATCACGCGTAAATTTTATCACATAGGATTGGAAAGCATCAAATCCGAATATCGAAAAAATATCTTCCAGGCAATAACGGATAACATCTTCGAGCAAGATGATGAATTTCTTATCACCCTCGGGTGGTAATATTACAAAACGACCCAGCGGTCCTAATGGTACTTTTATAATGGCATAGCGGCTAAGGGCTGACTTGTGCTTAACCTGAAGATGAACAGTGAGATAAATCGATTTGTCCTTAAGAGCGGACGCCTTTAAGGTATTCATCATCAAAGGGAATAGCTGCGATCGGACATGCTCCCTGAAATATTGACGCACAAATTGGCCCTGAGCTGTGGATAGTCCTCTCTCGTTGATGATGAAAATATTTTCTTTCCCAAGTTCCTTTATCAACACTTTAAAAATCCTTGAGAATTCTTTCTCCTGCAAAACCGTTATCTTGCTAATCTCTTTCAGTGTTTTTTTTGGATTCGGGTCGATATCTGCCACCATTTTCTTATTCACACCGAGCATACGGTTAATTGTAGCCACGCGCACCCTGTAGAACTCGTCGAGATTGTTGGAGTAAATACCCAGGAATTTTATACGCTCGATAAGGGGAACAGTATGATCGGCAGCTTCCTGCAACACCCTGGCATTGAAGTGGAGCCAGCTTGTTTCGCGGTTCAGCGTATAGATAGGCGTTTTTGGCATAGGGTATTATAGGTGTTTTGAATCCCTTTTTTTTAACAATGTTAGCCGGCATTGCTATTGGTCAAAGTTAACGAGATTTCCGAAACGACAAAAAGGAAATGAATATCAGGAAGGAATTTATTGCAAATTGATAATCGGGTAAGTTAATCGAACATTTTTGGAAAAACCACGAAGAGTTTCTTTGACTTGCAGTCCATTATTTCTTCCCATTTGTCGGTTTCGAATTCCAGGCCAACCATTCCCGAAGTGGGAAGCATTTCGATTCTTGGGTGTAAAAACAGATTTGCGAAATCGGTTATACCCGGGTTGTGCCCTACCATCATTAATGAATTAACATTTGCAGGGAGGTCGAAAAACTGGTTGCCAAGTCTGTCAGCATCGGCTGCGTAAATTCCGTTTTCCTGGCGAAGCGCTTCTTCCGGTATTTCCAGTGCCCAGGCGAATAGTTTTGCAGTTTCGTAAGCTCTTACAGCAGGGCTGCATAGTATAAGGTCTATTGTTGAGCGACGCTTTTTGAGAAAATCGATCATAAGCCGGGTCCGTTTAAGACCTTTTTCGAGCAATGGACGATCCAGATCATCAAGGTGGGGCATGTTCCACGATGATTTGGCGTGCCTCACGAGGTATAGCGTCTTCATAATGCGTTCGTTTGACAAACAAAGTTAACGAATAAACAGCATATTTTATTTCCTTTTGGCAACAATTAACGTAAACTTAACGTATTCTCCCAATTCTAATTATTTAGCATTATTGGCACTAACGCAGCAATTCTATTATGAATACTCATCAATGATGAGCGTACAAAAAAACAGTTACATGGAGACTTATAATCAATGGTCTATAATAGTAATTTCATTTTTTTGTCTAAATTCGCTGATGCTATCTGAGGTTCATCGCAGCACCCCGGAATTTAAAGGGCAAGTGAAAAATCCATCCGGAATTGCTAAGTATACATTTCCAAATCAGGCTTTCAAATCGCTATTAACAGAAAAAATCAGATTATGCAATTGACTAATTATAATGTGTACGGCTATCGTTGGATAATGCTGAGTGTTTATATGTTTATTGTTGCCATAAACCAGCTCCTTTGGATAACTTTTGCACCGATCACCAACGCTGCAACCCAGTACTATGGTGTTTCGGATCTTTGGATAGGTATTCTTTCAATGAGTTTTATGGTTGTTTACATCGTAGTTTCAATTCCTGCATCATGGATTATCGACACTTACGGCATTCGCATTGGGGTTGGAATAGGTGCTGTCCTAACCGGTGTATTCGGATTGTTACGCGGATTGGTTAACAATAATTACGAACTGTTGCTTTTGTCGCAAATTGGCATCGCCATCGGCCAGCCATTCCTGCTTAACGCCATTACAAAACTGGCGGCAAGATGGTTTCCCATTCAGGAAAGGGCCACTGCTTCAGGTCTTGGTACGCTTGCGATGTATATTGGTATTTTGGCAGGGATGACGCTAACACCTTATCTTACCTTAGGTTCCGGTATTAGTGGAATGCTCTTCATCTATGGAGTTATTGCAGTGTTTGGATCCGTTATTTTTATGGTGTTTGCGAAAGAAGGCCCGCCAACAGCCCCATGCCGTCCTGATCAGGAGGAACGTTCACTCGTTTTTGATGGCTTTAAGAGTACCTTGCGCACAAGAGATTTTAACTGGCTGATGCTAATTTTCTTTATTGGATTAGGAGTTTTCAACTGTGTAACAACATGGATTGAGGATATCCTTAGACCAAGGGGGTTTTCAGCCACACAAGCCGGGATTACCGGAGGAATGATGATTTTGGGCGGTATTGTTGGAGCCCTCATTATTCCAATGCTTTCCGATCACTACAGGAGAAGAACTCCATTTATTATCGTTGCATTGGCCGGAGCTACCTTAGGCCTTGCGGTCATCACCTTTGCTACAAGCTATTGGGCTATTCTTGCTTCCGGAGCAACTTTAGGGTTCTTCCTGCTTAGTTCAGGCCCGATTGGGTTCCAGTATGGTGCTGAAATAACTTATCCCGCTTCAGAAGGTACCTCGAATGGAATGCTCCTGCTCATGGGCCAGATTTCAGGAATCGCATTTATTTTTGGCATGGATAGTTTCAAGTCCTCGATTTCAGGTTCTATGACCAATCCTTTGATTGTACTTATTGGTTTAATGGTTCTCAGTCTTTTGCTATCCACACGGCTCAGGGAATCTCCAATGATGAGCAAGGACATTGAACAAAAAACTGATATAGCGAAAGTTGCCTGACCTCATAGCCGGCCGAACTTAACAAAAGCCCTTCAACTTTGTCCTCATCTCAATTCAATTCATCAAGATTATAAAGCGATTGCTACAGGTTTCAACCTTTGATATATGTAGTATTTTATATCTTTGTGCCAAATATATTTGAATGCTACTCGCAGAGATAAAACACCTGATCATTAAAGACATCAGGCTGGAACTGAAGCAGAAATACGCTTTGAACGGGATACTTCTTTATGTGGTTTCCACAATTTTCGTTTG
Organism: Bacteroidales bacterium; assembly: GCA_036382355.1. GTDB lineage: Bacteria > Bacteroidota > Bacteroidia > Bacteroidales > DASVHX01 > DASVHX01. The sequence continues at coordinate 1,969 of DASVHX010000402.1, read as the reverse complement.
TTACCTGTCGTTTACGCGCATCATCGATGCCCAAACATGGAATTCTTTGTTTTGGATTATCATGCTTTTTGCTTCTGTAAATGCCGTAAGTAAGAGTTTTGTTCAGGAAAGCCAGGGACGGCAGTTATATTATTACACATTGTCGAGCCCACAAGCTGTTATCCTCTCCAAAATTATATATAATATCCTGTTGATGGGGGTGCTATCGCTTCTTAGCCTTTTTGTTTTCGCGGCACTCATGGGAGACTTTATTCAGAATATGCCGCTGTTTGTTGTGTCATTATTGCTAGGAAGTTTTGGATTTGCCTCAGTGCTTACAATGATTTCGGCTATCTCCTCACGCACGAACAATAATTTTGCACTAATGGCCATTCTGAGTTTCCCCATCGTTATGCCATTGCTCATGACGCTTATGAAAGTTTCGAATCAAGCGTTGGAAACCACTTCATGGGATGGAAATTACCGGTTTATTGTGGTTTTACTGCTTATCAACTTGGTAGTAATTACACTTGCATATCTGTTATTTCCATACCTCTGGAAAGATTAACTCATTAGATTGAACACATGACATACTCAATTCGTTTAGTATGTTAGGCAATCATTGCATATTTATTTTATTTAAGAATTCAAACAAACCTAACAATGACGTTTAAAAAAGACTGGTGGAAAATCCTTGGAGTGGCTTTGATACTGTACACCATTATTGCCGGTTTCCTTATTCCGGTTCCTGATTTACGGGTAATTGGTGAATCCATCCGTAACTTGTTTTTTCATGTCTGCATGTGGTTTGCAATGATGACGATTTTCGGGGTATCACTTGTGTATAGTATAAGGTATCTTTCAGGGTTCGACATCCGCCACGATGTCGTTGCCTCACAAGCTGTTAACGTGGGCCTTCTGTTTGGGATATTGGGCATTGTAACCGGAATGCAATGGGCCAATTATACCTGGGGCGCCCCCTGGGTGAACGATCCTCAGTTGAATGGCGCTGCCGTAAGTATACTTGCTTATTTTGCTTATACTGTATTGCGTCATTCAATGGATGAAGATCATAAACGTGCGAAAGTAGCTGCCGTATATAATATTTTCGCGTTCGTTCTGTTAATTATATTTGTGGGAATACTTCCAAAAATGTCGCATGGTTCACTGCATCCGGGAGCAGGAGGAAGCCCTTCAACTATGGCAACGCTTGATAATACGATGCGAATGGTCTTTTATCCGGCAATAGTTGGGTGGATACTCATTGGCACATGGATTTTGAATATTCGTGTACGTTATGTCCGGCTAAAACAACAAGCAGATATGAATGAGTAAAGATGTTAAAAGTGCCTAGTGCCTAATGCCTAATTACCTAAACACCTAATCCCTACTTCAATGATTGAAAGCAAATTATTTATCGTAATAGCTTCACTGGTGACCATTTTTGCCGGTCTGATCATCTATCTCATTTCGCTCGACAGGAAAATAAGCAAGCTCGAAAAACAATTTAAAGACAAACAAGATTAATATGAAAACTTATCATATCGTTCTCATTGTTATTATCGTAATGGCCATTGGTGTGATTATCAGCACTTTCACCGATACCAGTACCTATACCAACTTCAAAGAAGCTGGCCGTTATCCTGGGAAAGAATTCCATATTATTGGAAAATTGATCAAGGATAAGCCTATCGTTTACGATTCGAAAGTGAATGCAAATCAATTCTCGTTCTTTATGCGCGACGACAAAGGCATCGAAAAACAAGTGATTTATAGAGGGAGTAAGCCACAGGATTTTGAGAAATCGGAACAAGTTGTGGTTATGGGTACTATGGAGGGCGAAACCTTTTCGGCTAAAAGCCTCCTGCTAAAATGCCCTTCCAAATATAACAACGATAAGAAACCGGAATCCTTTACAGAAAAAGAATATAAAAAAGGGTAGAAATTCTTATTCTTTTTTAGTATTCGAACGTAATGGTAGGATCGTCGT
>DASVHX010000401.1:0-5061 GCA_036382355.1 Bacteroidales bacterium | reverse complement strand
GCTTTCAATATTTTCTGGTCGCAAAGCATACGCCGAATCCAGGATCGTCATTGTGCTGTAATCTATATATTCAGGTTCGATGTCATGCAACATAAACATTTTGTAATTGGATTCCTGCAACGCAGTGGCATGATGCAGATCTCCACTCATGGCTAAAGTAGCAGCAAAAAACGCATCCAGCGAGCCATATGTCCGGCTGGTAATTTTTCCGGTATTCATATCTGCATGAGCATACCAGAAGCCTGTTGGTTGTTCATCCGCAAGATATTTATTAATGGCTGCTATACTTGTTTGCCACATATCCTTCATTTCCTTGTCGTTGAATAAAATGGATGCTTTTAACATGTATTCAAGATATGAATCAATTCCACCGGAAATATGACTTTCAGTATCGGACCAATCACCGGTTTCCACGTTGATGCTGCTTCCGGTGAGGCCAATCGGCGAACGCCTGTTATAAAGTGCAATCATGGCCTTTTTGGCTGTTTCGTAATATTTCGGATTACCGGTAAGTTTACTTAGCGTACCATATTCAATCAGGTAAGTGCCTATTTCTGCGGGATTGGATTGATTGCCGCGTGTTTTACCAGTCACCAGGTTTATATAGCGGTAAGGCATTCCGGTTGGAGAGTCGAAAGACTTTATCAGGCGGTCGCCAAGGTCGGTTGCAAGACTCAGGAAATGCTTGTCGCCATCGAGTTCGTAGGCTGATAAGAGCCCGCCAAGTATGCGTATGGAAATTTCGAAATTCTGAACATCCATGTCATCATCAAACCGAAGTTGCGCGAAAATGATTTGTTTGGCTTCTTTGGCCTCGTCCTTCAAACCCATAATTAACATACCGTCGAGCGCGTCAACCGGTGTCATCAGCAAAGATTTAGGATACCAGTTATGCCCTTTCTTCGAAAGCGGTTGCAGCGCATCATATCCCCAGGCATATTGTTTATAACCTTGCCAGGCATGCTGGTATTCAGCTCTTACCTGGTTTGCCAATTCTATTTTATTCACCGGGATTTCAATCGAAACAGGTTTTACAGATTGCGCCGATGTGCCATTTATCGCGAAAAGCAGAACGATATCTGCAAGAATAGCCTGAATTTTCATGTTCATTGATTTTTGACAGATGGATTAAGCGTTTTATTGAATAAATTGAATTCACTTAACGTTTTTCTTTAAAAAACTGTTTGAGCAAAGCGGTTGATTTTTCGGCAAGAACGCCGCTTGTAACCTGGGTTTTAGGGTGTAGGATCGCACTGTTGACAAGCCGGTATCCGCGTTTTTCGTCATCAGCACCATAAACCATTCTACCCAATTGTGCCCAAAAGGCAGCCCCTGCGCACATAATACAAGGTTCGAGTGTGACATAAAGTGTGCATTCGTATAAGTATTTCCCACCAAGGTAATGTGAAGCCGAGGTAAATGCTTGCATTTCTGCATGGGCTGTTGTATCGTTCAGGCGCTCGGTAAGATTATGTGCTCGGGCAATTATCCGGTTCTGGCAAACGATGATGGCGCCGACAGGCACTTCACCGGCAATAAAAGCAGCCTGAGCTTCTTTCAGCGCTTCCTGCATAAATGACTCATCAGAATATATGGAAAGGCTCATGAATAAACAATTTGGGGGTTTTAACGTTAATACTGCACTTTACATTTGTACATCAGTCGCAACAAAAGTAGTCTTTTCAGATTTAGCCTCAAATCGAATATTTAAAGGGTGTTGTAAAAGTTTTTTGACGGTACTGTCACTGATAATCTGCCATAAAATCGTATTATTGCACTCTTAAATTTTCATTCAAGCATGATTATTAGTTTTATCAGGATTAAAGGCCTCTATCCTGCCCTTTGGCTGTTTGGAATGTTCGTTTTATGCCTGTCATTTATGTCGGTTCAAGGGGAAAACGTTCCTCCATCTGCTAAAGATTCTGTTGCTTTAACCGGCAGGCTTATGTCTCAATCAGAAAAACCATTCGATGCCGGCGAAATGATCATGGAACATATTCTCGATTCCCATGAATGGCATATAGCCAATGTTGGACATACCCACATTTCCATCCCGCTACCTGTAATTTTATATGCAGAAGGTGGCATTCATATTTTTTCTTCTGGCCGTTTCCATCATGGTGAGGTTGCTTATGATGGTTTCAAACTCGAAACAGAAGGTAAAAACAAGGGCAAAATCGTAAAAATACTTGCCGATAGCAATACTCCAGATGAATCCGCCGATCTTCCACTCGATTTCTCCCTCACCAAAAATGTAATGTCATTGTTTATCAGTGTCGCTCTACTCATGTTTCTTTTCATATCAATAGCAAACAGTTACTCCAAACGAAAGGACCACGCACCCGAAGGTATTCAGTCACTGCTCGAACCTATAATCATGTTTATCCGCGATGATATAGCCCGGCCATCTATCGGGGAAAAGCGTTATGGACATTATATGCCCTATTTGCTTACCATTTTCTTTTTTATTTTTCTGAATAATCTGATAGGCCTTATTCCTTTCTTTCCGGGAGGCGCTAACCTTACAGGAAACATAGCCGTAACAATGGTACTGGCACTTTTTACCTTTATCATAACATCATTTAGCGGTAACAAAGCTTACTGGAAGCATATCGTAAATGCTCCCGGTGTTCCCTGGTGGCTAAAGTTTCCTGTTCCGCTAATGCCGATCGTGGAAATAGTAGGAGTATTTACCAAGCCATTCGTATTGATGGTTCGTCTCTTTGCCAATATGACTGCCGGGCATATTATTTTGCTTGGTTTCATGAGCCTGATCTTCATTTTTGGAAAGATGAGCGTTGGGCTCGGATTAAGTGTAACACCTGTTTCGGTGGGATTCGCCTTATTCATGAGCCTTTTGGAATTATTGGTAGCCTTTATTCAGGCATATGTTTTCACTTTATTATCTGCCATCTATTTTGGAATGGCTTCTGAAGAACACGCTCATTAAAAAATTTATTATTCTACGCAGCTTTCAAATCATTCATTATTCATCATAACCAATACAAACAAATATGTCAGTTTTAACTTTATTACTCCAGGTTTCCACTGATCTGGCGCCTATTGCAAAAATGGGTGCAGGTATCGGTGCAGGTATTGCCGCTATTGGCGCAGGTATAGGCATTGGCCAGATCGGTAAAGGCGCTCTGGAATCAATTGCACGCCAGCCTGAATCTGTCGGCGACATCCGCTCGAACATGATCGTAATAGCAGCTCTTGTCGAAGGTGCAGCATTTTTCGCCATCGTAGTATGTCTGCTTATCGTTCTCCGATAGTGGAATGTCAGTTATTAACAGCGTTAATCCCGGCGGTTGGCCGGGATTCAACGGTGTTGAAATACTGAACAAAGTTTTAGCGTTCGTATAGAATAAAGTATAAAGTATAAAGTATAAAGTTTGTAAAGTTCTATATCAAGCAATTCAATATATAATTGACTTTTTTGACTTTTATTAAATGTAAATAGCAATTCACTTTTTTACTTGCATTTTTTGATAATAGCCAAACTTTCTACTTGATAAACTTTCTACTTTATGAACTTGATAACTTGATGAACTTAATGAATAATTAACATCAAAGATTATGGAACTTGTAACCCCCGGAATCGGTCTCTTATTTTGGATGACATTGTCATTCGGGCTTTTGCTTTTCGTCCTGGGCAAATATGCCTGGAAACCGATCCTGAAAGCCATACACGAAAGGGAAGATAGCATTGAAACTGCGCTTCATTCCGCCGAAAAAGCCCGCGAAGACATGCTGTTGCTTAAAGCAGACAATGAAGTCCTGCTGAAACAAGCTCGGGAAGAACGCGATGCTATGCTGCGCGATGCCCGGAAGATGAAGGAGGATATCCTGGAAGAAGCCCGCGGAAAAGCTAACGAACAAGGCCAACGCATCATCGAAACTGCCCGCGAAAGTATACAGTTCGAAAAAATGGCAGCAATCACGGAACTGAAAAACCAGATAGCCGTGTTCTCTATAGAGATTGCTGAGAAAGTCATCGAACAGGAACTTTCTGACAAAGAGAAACAGAAAAAGTTTACTGAAAAACTCATCGGAAAGATAAAATTAAGCTGAGAGGCAGGCCAAACAAGTTGAAAAACTACCAGAGATGAATAATTCGAAGATCAGTTTTCGTTACGCCAAAGCCCTTTTCGACCTTGCTATTGAGTTTAAAGTACTTGATAAAGTAAACGAAGACATGCTGTCCATGGCTTCGGTTTGCAGATCGAACCGCGACTTTACCGTGATGCTTAAAAGCCCGGTAATTCATGTAGATAAGAAACACAAAATCATGGGATTGGTTTTCGGGGCTTCTTTCACAAAGCTATCCATCACATTCCTGAACATCATCACGCTAAAACGCCGCGAAAGTTACCTCCCTGCTATAGCAACACAGTTTACTGAACTATTTAAGGAGCACAATGGAATCACCACCGTAAATATACAATCGGCATTTCCTATGGATGGAGTAAATCGCAAAAAACTTACCGGTTTGCTCGAAAAGATGACAAACCGCGAAATAGAATTAGTGGAAGAAGTGAAAGCTGAACTCCTGGGAGGATTTGTAATTACGGTAAATGATGTTCAATACGACATCAGCATTGCAAACCGTATTCAGCAGCTTAGAAAAGAATTTGACAAAAACTTGTACATAAAAGGTTTTTAAATACATCATAAAATATGGCTGAAATAAAACCTGCGGAAGTATCTGCAATATTGCGGCAACAATTGGCCGGCTTTCAAACAGAAGCCGAATTGGAAGAAATAGGTTCAGTATTGCAGGTTGGCGATGGTATAGCCCGTATTTACGGACTAATGAATGCCCAATCGGGTGAATTGGTAGAATTTGTAGAAACCGGCGTAAAAGGTATTGTACTTAACCTCGAAGAAGACAATGTTGGTGTGGTGCTTCTTGGCGAATCCCAAGGTATTAACGAAGGTGATACAGTGAAGCGCACAAAGCAAATTGCCAGCGTTAAAGTTGGGGAAGGATTGCTTGGCCGTGTTATTAATACTATTGGTGAGCCGCTCGACGGAAAAGGTGAGATAAAAGGAAAACTT
>DASVHX010000400.1:0-3808 GCA_036382355.1 Bacteroidales bacterium | reverse complement strand
TTACCAACTCCTGTATAGATCAGTTGGCAAATAGTTTTATAAGCTATCAGACAAAGCTTTACCTGGTTTAAATTTAGCAACTGTTTTAGCTGCAATCTGCAGTTCTGCACCCGTTTTAGGGTTACGGCCGGTTCTGGCACTTCTGGCTGATACTGAAAATGTGCCGAAACCTACGATTCCAACACGTTCTCCATTTTTGAGTGCACCGGCTATAGTTTCATGATAGCAATCAATTACTTTTTTAGCCTGTACTTTAGTTAAGCCGGCACTTTCGGCTACTTTGGAAATTAATTCGGATTTGTCCATTTTTAATGTTTTTAGTATTTGTTAAAGAATTTAGGTTACCAATGCTGTTACTCAACATGCTGACTTGTAACTAACAGATTTATTGATTTATTGTTTAATTACAAATGTATCAAATTTTATTTGAATAATTTCATATTTCTATGTTGGGATGGGCTTTCGGCATTAAAATCTGCATTTTTTGTTTAGGTGCGATAGAAGTAAAACTTCCTAAAAAATTACGCTTGCTGCATTTGGCTCTCTTCTAGCAATTAAATTATAAATTCCTGGGAACAAGTCTATGCGCAGCTTAGAGTTGCATAAAAGCGAAAGGCAAATTTCCCAATCATCACATTATCACATAATCACATTGCTACATTACTTACTTTTGCCCCATGCTATCTGTAGAAAATAATCTCGTATCCGACGATCTGTCGCTAGTAAAATTCGTTTGCGATTTGAAGAAATGCCACGGCGCCTGCTGCGTGGAAGGCGATGCCGGCGCACCGCTCGCCGAAGAAGAAATAAGCATCCTGGAAGATTGCCTCGACGAGGTGAAGCCGTATATGAACGAAGCCGGCCTTGCCGAAGTGGAGCGCATTGGCGTGTTCGATTACGATGCCAACGGTGCTTATGTTACGCCGCTTGTTAACGATAAGGAATGTGCTTTCGTCGTTTTCGAAAATGAAACCGCTATTTGTGCCATCGAAAAGGCGTACAATGCAGGCCGGATCAAATTTCAAAAACCAGTATCCTGCCATCTATACCCGGTGCGTATCCGCAAAAGCCGCAACGACGAAGTTGTTAATTACCACGAATGGCATGTGTGCCGCTTTGCATTGATCCATGGCCGACGACTGGATGTTCCGCTTTATATATTCCTCAAAGAGCCTCTTATTCGCAAATATGGACGGAAATGGTATATCAACCTTGTGGATCAGATAGGAAGTAAGGCAAAAGGGGACAATTCAAAACGTAAATAGTCTTTCGTTCTCTCATTCAAAACAACCACAGAGATACGGAGAACACGGAGATTCACAGAGGTATATTGTTATTGTTTGATCTTTAAAAGAAGTAATAGAGGTCGCTTTGTTATTACTTGCTTTGCTCGTGAGAGCGCTGTGTTACTCCCTTCGGTCGTGAGGTCGCTTCGCTCAGTTCGCTAAGTTCGCCAGGTTCACTTAGATTTTCCTATTCTATTCTCCTGTTAAACTGCTGAAAGGCAATTTACGTTCTTCGTGATTTCGCGAATTTCTGTCAGTATCTCTGGACGTTTTTTTTAATTATCTCTGTGTTCTCTGTGTCTTCGTGGTTTTCCTGGCTTTTAAGTCGCGGAAGTCAATGTGCCGACGACTTTAGCGGCCGCCATGGCGGCCAGGTCTTTATCAACAAGGAACATTCCACCAGCTTCGGTGCCGGCGAGTTTCATCTTATCCAGTATAGCATGGACAGTACTTTCTTCTTCAATTTGTTCGTTGATATACCATTGCAGGAAATTGCCTGTAGTATAATCTTTTTCATTTAAGGCAATCTCGTACAATTTGTTGATTGAACCGGTGATGAATTCTTCGTGCTTAAGCACCTCTTCAAATACTACATGCAGCGATGCGAACTCGGCTGCAGGTGTTTCGAGAGATGATAGTAGTGCATATCCATCCCTGTCGTTCACGTACTTGATGAATTTAAGCATGTGAAAGCGCTCTTCATTGGATTGCTTGTAAAGATAATCCGAAGCGCCTCTAAAGCCGTTCACTTCGCACCACGAAGCCATGGCCATGTAAATCCGCGACGAATGCTCTTCATTTTTGATCTGGACATTGATCGCTTTTTCAAGGTTTTTATTGATCATAGTCTTATATTTTTGAAGGTTCCGGTTATATATTATCGCTATTGATGCTATAACACGCTATTCTGCAAAATGTTAAATGATGCTTAAGCTTTTAAAGCTTCAGCGCCACTTACGATTTCGAGTATTTCTTTTGTAATGGCCCATTGACGGGCTTTGTTATAGGCAAGCTGAAGTTCTTTCAGCAAATCCGTGGCGTTGTCGGTAGCCTGTTGCATGGATGTCATGCGGGCGCCTTGCTCGGATGCAAATGAGTCCAGAAGCGCTTTGTAGAGTTGGATTTTGAGAGATTTAGGGATCAATGCGTTTAGAATTTCTTCCTTGCCGGGTTCAAAAATATAATCCAGTACAACTCCTTTATCTGCCGGATTTACTGCCGGGGGAGCGATAGGCAAGAATTGTTCGTTTACGAGGTTCTGTACAACCGCATTCTTGAATTGGTTATATACGATGATAATACGGTCGAATTGCTTGTCAGCAAAAGCTTTCATAAAACTTTCCGCAAGCGGGGCAACATTCTCAAAGGTTAAATTATCATAGATTTCATCGTATGAACCAAGGATTTTGATCGTTTTTCTCTGGTAGTATTCGGTTACTTTTTTCCCGATAGTTACCAATTGTAAATTCCCGGCTTTGTTGGCTTGTGAATAGGTATTTTCGATGAGGTTATTCGCCGATTTTATGACATTTGCGTTAAAAGCGCCGCATAGACCGCGATTTGATGCAATGATAATAATCAGCACCTTCTTTGGCTCGCGTTGTTGTCCGTATACGTTTTCAATGTCATCATCAAGGCTGGCACTCAGTTTTTGAAGCAGTTCGGTAAGCTTTCCTGCAAATGGCCTCAGCCTGACGATTGCATTCTGGGCTTTGCGCAGTTTGGAAGCAGCTACCATTTTCATGGCGCTTGTAATCTGCTGGGTCGATTTAACCGAAGCTATCCGTATACGTACTTCCTTTAAATTCGCCATGGTTACAGGAGTGGATTATTTTTCATATTTAGCCGATAGTTCCTTTGCCACTTTCTCTATTGTGGCAATAGCTTCATCCGTAAGTTTGCCTTCACGTAAAGTCTTCAACATATCCTTATAATTCAGTTCAAGATGATGCAGGAATTCTTCTTCGAATAGGCGTATATTCCTAAGCTGCACTTTCTGAAGTAATCCGCGGGTTCCGCAATAAAGGATAGCTATCTGTTTCTCAACGGGCATAGGCGAATATTGAGCCTGTTTCAGGATTTCAACATTGCGTGAACCTTTGTCGAGTACTGCTTTTGTGGCAGCATCGAGGTCGGAACCGAATTTCGAAAAAGCTTCGAGTTCTCTGTATTGTGCCTGGTCGAGTTTGAGGGTCCCGGCAACCTTCTTCATGGATTTAATCTGTGCATTCCCTCCAACACGCGACACCGAAATACCCACGTTGATAGCGGGGCGGATACCGGAATTGAACAGGTTTGTTTCGAGGAATATCTGGCCGTCGGTGATCGAAATCACATTAGTAGGGATATAAGCTGATACGTCGCCTGCCTGTGTTTCGATGATGGGCAATGCGGTAAGGGAACCACCACCTTTCACCATAGGGCGTATGGATTCCGGGAGATCGTTCATCTGGCTGGCAATTGCGTCAGAACTAATAATTCTTGCTGCACGCTCCAGCAACCTTGAGTGGAGGTAGAATACG
>DASVHX010000399.1:0-8030 GCA_036382355.1 Bacteroidales bacterium | reverse complement strand
GGATCTATAAACACGGCAATCATTGCTTCCAGGTCCGCACATGGACATCCAAATCAGCGCCCCAGGTCAATATGGACTTCAAAGTGGTCTATGGTAAAAATGTTAAGTTATTGATTACCCATGATTTTGATGCTCTTAATGGCTGGGAAATTACCACATGCAGCACTGCTGGCGAATATGTGGCTACTCCAAAAGCAGATAGCATGATTACCGGAAAATTTCCCCAAGCACAATTCAGGATTATAGTCAACAGCGTGCTTGCTGATTATAAAGCTTCCGGCGATGAAGCGCTTTATACCAATCATAAAAGCCATGGCGACTCATTTTTCGTTCTCGGGGTGAATGAAACAGCTGATTTTTGCGTGAGCTTTATTGGTGAGGTAAGTGCCACAACCAAAACAGATAAAATTGAAAATTCAGATAAACAGTTTGCTTCGGATTGCAGGGATGCACAATCCCACTGGCAGTACCTGAGTTTAAAACTTTTCCTGGGCGGAGATCAGGAAGACACCGCAGCCATCCGGGAAATCCTGCCTTGGTTTGGTATGAATGCATTAACCCATTTTTTAACTCCATATGGATTGGAGCAATTCAGCGGGGCTGCCTGGGGCACGCGCGACGTATCGCAGGGGCCTGTTGATTTGCTGTTGACCATGGAAAAATATGATGAAGCAAAGCAATTGCTGCGCATCATATTCTCGAATCAGAACCCGGATGGCGGATGGCCGCAATGGTGGATGTTCGACAGCTATTCAAATATCCGCGCCGGCGACGCTCATGGAGATGTTGTTTATTGGGTTATTATTGCCCTTAGCGACTATATCAAAGTTACAGGGGACCTGAAAATCCTTGACGATGTTCTGCCCTTTTATCATGAAAATGGCGGCGCAGCTATTGAAAAAAAGCCAATCAGTGAACATGTTGACAGGCTCATTAATGTGATTGTAAATTCATTCATCCCAGGTACTTCGTTAGTTCCCTTTGGCGGCGGCGACTGGAATGATTCCCTGCAACCGGTGAGTAAGGAACTGGCACAACGGTTGATTTCAAGCTGGACCGTTGAAATGAATTACCAGGCTTTTATGCAATACAGCCTGGTATATGAGCAGACCGGAAATACTGCAAAAGCTAAAGAATTGAAAGAAATTTGCGAAAAGATAAAGGCAGATTTTAACAAATACCTGGTAAAAGATGGAATTGTCGCAGGCTACGGTCTGGTTGAAGAAGATCGCAGCATCAGCGTGCTGCTTCACCCTGGTGATTCGAAAACAGGTATAAAGTACAGCATATTGCCGATGAACCGCGGCATTATAAGTGAGATATTTACAAAAGAACAGGCTCAGTACCATCAGGGTATCATTGAGCAATACCTGAAAGGCCCCGACGGCGCCAGGTTAATGGACCGCCCGCTCATATATAAAGGAGGCATTCAGACAATTTTTCAGCGGGCAGAAAGCAGTACTTTCTTTGGGCGCGAGATCGGCCTTATGTATGTGCATGAACATATCCGTTATGCAGAATCACAAGCCCGCACCGGCAGGGCCGACGCTTTCCTGAAAGCGCTTCGCCAGGCCATTCCGGTTGCTTACAGGGATATTGTACCCTGTGGAGATATCCGCCAGGCAAATTGTTATTACAGCAGTTCGGATGTCAGTTTCAAGAGCCGGTACGAAGCCGATGAACGCTACGATGACATAAAAACAGGTAAAATAACGCTGAAAGGCGGATGGCGGATTTATTCCAGCGGGCCAGGCATTTATGTCAGCATGATTGTTTCACGATTGCTTGGTTTGCGGGTCGAATTCGGAAATATAATAATCGATCCTGTAATTCCGCAGTCAATGGACGGTTTGTTTGCTTCAATGGATTTTATTGGTCGTCACACAACTTTTAAATATGTGATAAAAGAAGGCTGTTTCAGTCCCAAAGCTATTTCCGTTAATGGAATTGCCATAACGTTCAGTTACGAAGAAAATAAATACCGGCAGGGTGGGGCAGTCGTCCCTGCTGATCAGTTTTTAGCCTTGTTAAATCTAAAGCAAAACATCGTGGAAATAAAACTTTAGTGCTTCTTAGTTCCGATATTCTTCTTTTTTGAAACGTAAAGAGTTTTCTAACAAGCATTGGTTAGTTTTTAAAAATTATAAAGATTTAAAACTGTCCTGAGATGAGAATAACGAAATGTAGCATGGTAATCAGCATATTACTCGTGACTTTTATAAAATCGGAAGCACAACAAAAAACATTTTGCAACCCTGTAAACATCGATTATGGTTATACCCCGATACCAAATTTAAGCGAATGGGGTAAACACCGAGCTACTGCCGATCCTGTAATTGTGAATTACAAAGGTGATTACTATTTGTTTTCCACCAATCAATGGGGTTACTGGTGGAGTAACAATATGATAAAGTGGAATTTCATTTCAAGAAAATTCCTCCGTCCATGGAACGAAGGATACGATGAGCTTTGTGCCCCGGCAGTGGGAATCATAGGCGACACCATGCTCGTTTTTGGTTCAACTTACACGAGTAATTTTACAATCTGGATGAGTACTGATCCAAAAGCCAATGTATGGAAACCACTTGTTGATTCGTTAGCTATCGGAGGTTGGGATCCGGCATTTTTTACCGATGACGATGGCCGGTTTTTCATGTACAATGGAAGCAGTAACCAATATCCGGTATATGGTGTAGAACTAAACAGGAAAACCATGCAACCATTAGCTACGCGCAAGGAGATGTACCTTCTGGAACCCTGGCGGTATGGTTGGCAACGGTTCGGCGAAAACATGGATGATACGTTCCTGGATCCTTTTATTGAAGGTTCGTGGATGACCAAATACGATGGGAAATATTACCTGCAATACGGTGCGCCAGGAACCGAATTCAGCGGGTATGCCGATGGCGTTGTTGTTGGCGACAGTCCATTGGGGCCGTTTACCCCTCAATCAATGCCGGTTAGTTACAAACCCGGTGGATTTGCAAGAGGTGCCGGACATGGAGCAACTTTTCAGGATAACTGGGGCAATTACTGGCATGTGTCCACCATAGCCATTTCAGTAAAAAATAATTTCGAACGTAGGATTGGAATCTGGCCAGCAGGTTTCGACAGCTCAGGTGTAATGTATTGCAATACAGCATTCGGCGACTATCCTGCCAATCTTCCTGATGGAACAGAAGATCATTTGAAAAGCCGCTTTACAGGTTGGATGTTGTTGAATTACAATAAACCTGTAACTGTTTCATCAACGTATGGAAACTATTGCGCTAATAACGCCGTTGACGAAAGTATAAAGACCTACTGGTGCGCTGCAACAGCAAGTGAGATTGAGTGGATACAATCAGACATGGGAGCCATCTGTACTGTTAAGGCTATTCAAATTAACTATGCAGATCAGGATGCAGATTTCATGGGTAAATCCCTGGGAGTATATCATCAATACAAAATTCTGGAATCGGTTGATGGAAAGAAATGGAATACCCTGGTTGATAAAAGTTTGAACAAAACTGATATTCCTCATGATTATATTGAACTATCCAGACCAGTTCAAACCCGTTACCTTCGCCTGGTAAATATCCATATGCCTACCGGAAAATTTGCAGTTAGCGGGTTCCGTATTTTTGGCCTGGGATCAGGTGAAAAACCAAAAGCTGTTAATGAATTCGTTATCCTTCGCACCAGCAAAGACGAACGTAGTGCATGGCTAAAATGGAGCCCGGTCGACAACGCCTATGCCTATAATATCTATATGGGAACTGAACCTGATAAACTGTACAACTCCATCATGGTATACAATGCCAACGAATATTGGTTAAAAACAATGGATAAAGAAAAACCATACTACTTTATAATCGAGGCAATTAACGAAAATGGGGTAAGCTTACCCACGCCCGTCCAAAAGACAGACTGACAAAATATATTTTAAAATATTATATTCCTGCATTATAGCTAACAATTCAATTAATAAAGTTAAACATGAAAAGAATAAAAATCTTATTGCTGAGCATGCTCATGCTATTCAGCTCTATTCTTGCAGCACAGAACAAATCACTTGCGCCTGATCAGAAAATGAAAGTTTTTATTGATGGCCTCATGAAAAAGATGACCCTGGATGAGAAAATCGGACAACTGAATTTACCCGCAGCAGGCGATATTACTACCGGACAGTCGACAAGTTCAGATATCGCGAAGAAAATCAGGGAAGGCAAAATAGGAGGTTTACTCAATATCATATCAGTTAAAAAGATTCGGGATGTTCAAAAATTAGCGGTTGAAGAAAGCCGGCTGAAAATTCCACTGATTTTTGGAATGGATGTTATTCACGGCTACCAGACAATTTTTCCTATTCCGCTGGCATTGTCATGCACCTGGGATATGACGTTGATTGAACAGAGTGCACGTATCGCCGCTCAGGAAGCTAGTGCTGATGGCCTGAACTGGACTTTCAGCCCGATGGTTGATATTGCCCGCGATCCCCGTTGGGGTAGGGTGGCAGAAGGTGCCGGTGAAGATCCCTGGCTCGGTTCGCAAATAGCAATGGCGATGGTGAAAGGTTACCAGGGCGACGATCTGTCAAAGAACAACACCATTATGGCATGTGTAAAACACTTCGCATTATATGGCGCTGTAGAAGCTGGCCGCGACTATAACCCTGTGGATATGAGTTTGCAGAAAATGTATGAATACTATCTGCCACCTTACAAAGCAGCTTTTGATGCAGGCGCAGGCAGTGCCATGAGTTCATTCAACGAAATAAACGGCGTCCCGGCTACAGCCAATAAATGGCTTATGACCGACCTGTTGCGCAAACAATGGGGCTTCAAAGGTTTTGTAGTCACCGATTATACAGCAATAAATGAAATGATTGATCATGGTGTTGGAAAGGATTTGAAAGAAGTATCAGCATTGGCACTGAATGCCGGAATTGATATGGATATGGTGGGCGAAGGTTTTTTGTTGTATGCAAAAGAACTCGTGAAAGAAGGTAAGATACCAGCGCAAACAATCAATGAAGCATGCCGTCGCATTCTTGAGGCAAAATACAAATTGGGATTATTTGATGATCCATACCGCTATTTAAGTGAAGAAAGGGCAAAAACTGAAATACTCACGTCAGGGAACCGCAAAGAGGCTATGAAGATTTCCGAACAGGCGATGGTATTACTGAAGAACGAAAAGCAGCTTTTACCTTTGAAAAAATCCGGAACCATAGCACTTATTGGTCCGTTATCCGACAATAAACGGGAAATGATTGGTGCCTGGAGCCCTACCGGCGATTGGTTACAATCCATCAGTGTGAAGGAAGGAATTAATAATGCTACAGGAGGAACAGTTAAAGTATTATACGCCAAAGGGTGCAATTTACTTAACGATCTGGAATTGCTGAAGCGAATAAGTGGAGCCGATGCTATTGATAGCCGATCCGACGATGAGATGATTAGTGAAGCAATTACCACAGCTATTGATGCAGATGTAATTGTAGCCGTGTTGGGTGAACCTGCAGAACTCAGTGGCGAAGCTGCTTCCCGAAGTGATATTGGCCTGCCAGGTCGTCAGCAGGATCTTCTGAAAGCACTCCTGAAAACAGGAAAGCCGATTGTGCTTATCCTTATGAATGGTCGTCCGCTTACACTGGAATGGGAAAATGAACATATACCTGCTATTCTCGAAGCATGGCATGGTGGAACGGAGGCAGGAAATGCAGTGGCCAATATATTGTTTGGGAACTACAATCCATCAGGCAAACTTTCCATGACTTTCCCCCGCAACATAGGCCAAATTCCAATTTACTATAACCATAAAAACACAGGACGTCCTTTCAACAAGAATAAGCCAGCCGAAAAATATAAAAGCCGCTACATCGATGTTTCCAACGACCCACTTTTCCCTTTCGGATATGGATTGAGCTACACAAACTTCACATACTCCGAACTTAAATTGGATAAAACCAGCTTTTCAGCTCCCGGATCACTCACGATTACGGTAACGATTGCAAATACTGGTAAGGTTGATGGCGCCGAAGTGGCACAACTTTTCATCCGCGATCTGGTTGGAAGTATTACCCGTCCGGTGAAAGAACTCAAAGGCTTCCAGAAAGTATTCCTGAAAGCAGGTGAAAGTAAAACGCTTACCTTTACGCTTACAGCCAACGACCTGGCTTTCTACAATGATAAACTGGAACACAAGGCAGAGCCTGGCGATTTCAAAGTTTTTGTTGGAACCAATTCGGCGGATGTTAAAGAGGCAAGCTTTACTTTGAAATAGTTATTAATAAATCATGATAAAGCGGTATTAAAACAATTTTATCAGGCTGAAACAATTGGTAAAACTTGTTACAAAAGGCTTTCCATTGATGCCAAAGCTTAATTTCTGTAAAACTCCGTGATCTCTGTGTTTCTGTGGTGAGTAATAACAATTTGAAAATATGGGAATGAGAACAGTTAAAATTCTGGGGTTGCTGGCCGGATTATTCATGGGGATGCACGCTCAAAGCCAGAGTTACGTGTATTTTCAGGATAGCCAGAATCCCACTTACCTCGAAGAAAGCTGGATGGAACTTACACCGCCCAGCTTACTTGACCGCTTGGGAACCGACCAGCGTAACTTTCCAGTGGAATCAGTTTTTCCAGCGCATCAGGGGGTGAATTCGCTCCGGCTTCACTGGACTTCCAACACAGGAGGGGATTGGGTAGCTATAGCCGCCGGAACAGGCTGGGCCGCGAAAAATCTTGTAGGAACAGATACACTTTCTTTCTGGTTCTATTCTGCCACCTCGCTTGCTGCCAGTGCATTGCCCAAAGTGTTTATGGAAGATGTAAATAATGTTAAAACAACCAAATTCAGCATAACACCTTACAGTGCCGATCTGTTGCCAAATATATGGACTCGCATTCTCATACCGATGAATTTATTTTTTAATGCCGGTGACCCAGTCGATTTCACACAAATCAAAACAGTTGGCTATGCCCAAAACCTGGCCGATGGAATTTCGCATACGCTCATTATTGATGATGTGAGGGTATTTAGCGGAACCGGCATTTCACCGCCTGTAGCGCCGCCCACCGGGCTTATTGCGAAGGGTTATGATAGCCATGTATTTCTAACATGGCATCCCAACACTGAGGCGTTCCTGCAGGGTTATGAAATCCACCAATCCATTGATGGCGGTGCAACATATCATCTGCGCAAACTTGTTGCGAAAGAAGATACTACATGCAGCGATTTCGTGAGAAGTTTGGGTACTAATCTTTCATTGGTATACCGGATAAAGGCATTGAATGTTGCCAACGAAGCATCTGCATTTTCCGATCCGGCAGTTTGCAGTACCCACGATTTTTCAGATGAAGAACTAAAGACGATGGTGGAGGAAGCCACCTTCCGCTATTTCTGGGATTATGCGGAGCCTGTTACTGGAATGGCACGCGAGCGCAATGGATCGGGGAATACGGTTACAACCGGAGGATCAGGATTTGGGGTTATGGCATTGCTTGTTGGGATCGACCGGGGATTTATAACCCGGCAGGAGGGCATCGGCCGGATGCTGCGCATTTTGAATTTCCTCGGAACTGCCGACCGTTTTCATGGCGCATGGCCACATTGGCTTGATGCCACTACCGGCCATGTTATTGCTTTCAGTACCCAGGACGATGGAGCCGATCTTGTGGAAACAGCTTTTATGATACAGGGATTGCTCGCCGTGCGCCAATATTTTCAGGGTAGCGATGCTGACGAACAACTCATCCGGCAAAAGATTACGACCCTCTGGGAAGGCATTGAGTGGAGCTGGTTCCGCAAGGATAACGGCAATGTGCTCTACTGGCACTGGTCGCCCAATTACGGCTGGGTTATCAACTTCGCGATAAGGGGCTGGATGGAAGCATCCATTGTTTATATGCTGGCTATAGCTTCACCTACACATCCTGTGCCTGCAAGTTTGTGGAACGAAGGCTGGGCCGGGGCATCTTATTACCGGAATGGGAAATCTTTTTACGGTATAAAACTCGATGTTGGCTGGGATTATGGTGGGC
>DASVHX010000398.1:0-4747 GCA_036382355.1 Bacteroidales bacterium | reverse complement strand
AATTCCTTACTCCACACCCTGTTTTTGACCTTTTTCCTTACTCTGTTCCTTACTCCATAATTTAAGTTCATTGGACTGGGAGATTGTTAAAAAGTCGGATTTTGTACGTGCTAACAATGTACTTGAAGTACCAATAGAGTTTGCGGTCAACTTCAATGCCATAATCAACATCAAGTCGATAATCAATAAAAGATTCGATAATCCTGCTGTATCGGCCTGAGCGGTAATGATCATTCCAGTTTGTCACCGCAACAAGGTTTTTACCCCGGTAATATTCTTTTGAATAATCTTTCGCTGGGGAATAATTGAGAAGGTACCATTGATCGAACTGGAGGTCGATGATCAGGATTTCATATTCGGTGCTGTCCTGACTTGTTTGCGTCAGGGTAGCTGAGGTTTTTGCTACTTCCTTGACAGGGGAACAACCCCAAATCAGCAAGGCTATCATTCCAATGAAAAATCTCGGTTTCATTGCAATATGTTTTGTGTGAAACAATTCATCATCAATAGTATAAGAGCATAAATTATGCCATAAATATGTGCCCGGAAAAAATTCTGTTGAATCCATCCTGATCATCAGCTGCAAACCCTGTGGCATGCCACGCCCCAGCTGAAGGAGATTATCCACGCCGGTTTTTTCGACTTGTCAGCCATAGAATCCCAGTTGTCAGGTTACAACGCTTGCTTCTTTTGCCTTGGCGTTTCATCTGTGAGGATGAAGGAACCTGAATATTACCGCGTGACTTATTCCCTGACGATGAATGTAGCCCAAACCCTGAGCAGACTCAATCCTGATATGACATTTTTTTACGTGTCAGGGGCTGGCGACAACCCAATTACGCCCCACTGTGTGACCATATGGACAGCGAAATAAACATTCCAATTAACACAAGAGACACTATTATACCTAAAACACCAAAAATGATACTGGCAATTGCAAAGCCTTTACCTTTATAAAGGGTTGAATTTCGATGAATCTTACGAAGACTTTTTATACCGAATATCAGACCTAAGATAGCGAGCGGTAAACCAACAATTGGGAACAAACCCAATATGGACAAAATAAAGCCTGTCAACCCAAATTTTTCAATTTTCCTGGTATCGGCAGATTGAATTTCTTTTTTTTCTGTTTTGGGTTCATTATTCTTAATACTTGTGTCAGGGTAAGAAAATCCACTCTTCAACAATTGCAAGTTGTTATCAGAAGAAGCAGGTTTATTAAAAGAACTCACTTTATTTTCATTCACTACTGTTAATATCGGCTCTATTGTCGTGGATGCTATTAAATTTTCAGCGCGTATTTGGGAAACAGTCTCAATTCGTGTAATTTCAGGCTTCAAATCAGTTTTTATATCAGAAACAGCAGTGGCTGGTCTATCTGCACACTTCAACTGGTTTTTATAGGATTTGCCTTTTGATGATTTTCTGCCTTCATAATG
Source organism: Bacteroidales bacterium (assembly GCA_036382355.1). Lineage (GTDB taxonomy): Bacteria > Bacteroidota > Bacteroidia > Bacteroidales > DASVHX01 > DASVHX01. Next base: position 3,308 of record DASVHX010000398.1, on the reverse strand, counting down.
ATAGCTATTGGTATAAGTTACCCTGCCTTTATTATAAATTCTTGAGGTTGTTGCAAACTGTGACCTTTGACAAGAAGTAGCAAATAAAATAAAAATAAGGCCTGTTAAGCAAAATTTATATTTAATGATTTCTTTCCCCATACCATTCTACTGTTGTATTATCTTACACACTGCAACCGTCCTACCCTTAGTTTGTTTCATAAAATAAATACCAAAGGGAAGGTCGACTACACTTTACGTTTTGGTTTCTGTAATTTGGCGGGTGTTGATTTTCTGAATCCTGAGTTAATTCTGGTTACTAAAGCTACTGCCTGATGAACTTCCCCACTTCCACTGTCCTATCATTGGCTATTCACAAAAAATACACACCTTCTGATAAGGTGCTTATATTTATCAGGTTTCTGAGGTTTTCTTATTTTTGGTTTTTCTTCTACACTTTTATTTGTGCACTGTGACCAGGAAACAATCCATCAAACGCCTCATGCAAATTCCCGGTATCGGTAAATCCATTGCGCTGGACTTATTGAATATCGGGATAACATCCATTGATGATCTGAAAGGCAAAGATCCTGAGTTTTTATTTGAACAGTCGAATCGCTTTGCGGGAGCGGTACAGGACCGGTGCCTGTTATATTCATTTCGCTGTGCCGTTTACTTCGCTGAAACGGATGAAGAGAATAGGGAGCCGGAGAAACTGAAATGGTGGAACTGGAAGGATAAGAATAATAACCCAGGGGTTTACCGGGTGTGATTGATACCGGGTTGAAATGGCGTAATCCCGAGGAAGTCGGAATTGTTCGACTTACAAATTTCAATGCACTTCGTTTTTGAAATTTTAGTCTCACAAATAAATATTCGATATGAAAAAACCTATAAAAAAGAGAACACGACTTACCATTTGTCTGGCCGGTGCAACCGGCTGGGTCGGCCGTGCACTCGTACCCGCAATTATCAAAGCAGATGATCTAAAGCTTGTCGGCGCAGTTGCACGATCACATGCAGGAAAAAAGTTAAGTGATGTATTGGGTATAAATAACCCCGGTTTAATCATTCGTAGCACAATTAATGAGGCTTTGACAGAAGATTGTGATGTACTTATTGATTATACTTCTCCAACAATTGTCAAAGATAATGTTCTGTTTGCCATAGAACATAAAGTAAATGTAGTTATAGGTACATCAGGCCTTACGGACAAGGATTTTGATGAGATTGACAAAGCGGCAGGGAAACATAAAGTAGGTGTGCTTGTTGCCGGGAACTTCGCGATTACGGCAGTCCTGTTGCAGAGATTCGCTGAAATAGCTGCCCGGTATATACCACAATGGGAGATCATTGATTATTCAACCGACCGGAAATTGGATGCGCCAAGTGGTACAGCCATGGAACTTGCATCCCGTCTTGCCGGTGTCCGGCAACCATTTATTCAAAATCCGGCAGATAATACTATAGGAGACAAAAATAGCCGCGGAGCCTCAGTCCATGGTATGCAGGTCCATTCTGTCCGGCTGCCCGGATTTGTGTTTTCGTTCGAGGCAATATTCGGATCTGAGAATGAGCGATTGACGATCCGGCATGATGCCGGAAATAGTGCTGAACCCTATATACAGGGAACACTTATGGCAGTGCGAAAAATAAAATCCTTTATTGGACTTAAAAGAGGCCTGGATTCAATTATGGAACTCTGAATTCTGCATTCTGATTCCTGCTCCCGATAGCTATCGGGACTGAATTCTGAATTCAATCCTTAAGACATCTGACCGAAAATGCATTCACCCTGAACGCTGGATATAATGAAACGCTCGCATCTATTTCATTCATTCCATGAGCCCATGCTTTGTTTATGCCGTGGCCTGTTGATGACCAGAAAAACGTTGCAAACCCTTGGAAATCCCAGGTTTTGTTCATGTGCCTGGCGCCTGATAGAAGAGCATCAAATCCCGAAAATCCTGAATATTTCAAAGGACTGGCTGCAAATCCATTGTTGATGTAGTTTGCAAACAATGTATTCCAATCAGCTTCTGTGGGAATATGCCATCCTGGCGGGCAGAGGCCTTGGGTGGAGACTACTTCGTCGTAGTTCATAATCTCGTCCCATTGGTAAACAGATGCTGGATACTGGATGCTGGATGCTGGATTGTGATATTTCTCGGGAAGGCAGTTGTCTCTCTGAACCAGATCCGCAAGGATTTCTGTTCCGTAATTCAGGTCTTCTGCAAGCCAGCATTGGCTTCCTATTTGAACAGTTGGATATGTTTTCCCGTCTCGTATATCAGTAAATGTTTGCCCACAGTTTGTCACGATTGTTACGATTGTAACGATTGTAACGGCAGCACTTGCTGAACAAAGTGCTGCATTCGTGTACGTATATGTTATCTGATGGTTACCGGGACCGGCAATAGCAGGATGGAAGATACCATTGCTCACTCCAACTCCAGAATATATTCCGCCAAGCGGTATTCCACCTTTGAGTTTGAATGGCTTAGCGTTAGTGGTTGTGATTGAATCGTTACAGAGAGTGAATGTTACCATGGAAGCAAGTGTTCCGCTCATAATAATGGTATTTGATGTCGCAGGGTTACCCGTGACACAATCAAGGTTGGAGGTCAGGATGCAGGATACCAGGTCGCCGGATGCCGGATTATAGGTGAATATTGAAGAATTTATTCCTGCATTAACTCCGTTGATTTTCCACTGATAAGCTGGGTTTGTTCCACCATTCACGGGACTTGCAGTAAATGTAACAGAATTTCCAGGGCAGAAAGGATTTGTAGATGCAACAATGGAAACTCCTGCTGGGAGAAGACTGTTCTGGATCATAGTAATTATATTGCTTGTGGCTGGATTCCCGGTTACACAAGTGGCATTTGAAGTTAAATTGCATGATACCAAGTCACCGGATACCGGAATATAAGTGTAAACGGGATTATTAGGGCCAACATTGATTCCGTTGACTTTCCATTGATAGCTAGGATTACCACCTCCATTAGTTGGATTAGCTGTGAATGTAACTGAACTTCCCTGACAAAATGGATTTGCAGATGCGGTAATATTTATACTGACGGGAACATTCGGATTGACGGTCATGGTAACCGTATTGCTGCTTGCCGGATTTCCTGTTGGACAAAGGATATTGGAAATAAGAATACAATTGATAATATCGCCATTATTGGGTGTGTAAGTATAATTTGGAATGTTTGTTCCAACATTTGATCCATTTAATTTCCATTGGTAAGCAGGTGAGGAACCACCATTGGTTGGCGTTGCTGTGTAAGTAACAGAATTTCCTGCGCAGACCGGGTTTGCGGAGG
>DASVHX010000397.1:0-11903 GCA_036382355.1 Bacteroidales bacterium | reverse complement strand
ACAAAGCATCGACACCTTTTTTGAGTTTGTCTCGAGCTTCGGTATTAAAAATAATAGTCTTTGCCATTTTATTTAAATTTATCGATTAGTATTAAATTTGTTTATTGCAGAAATTAAATAACTGCCAGTATATCCGATTCGCGCATAATCAGATAATCTTTCCCATCCACGGTAATTTCGCTTCCCGAATATTTACCATATAAAACAAGATCACCCACTTTTACAGTCATAGGCTCATCTTTCTTGCCATTGCCAACTGCAACAACGGTACCTTTCTGGGGTTTTTCTTTTGCGGTATCAGGAATAATAATTCCACCAGCCGTTTTTTGTTCGGCGGCAGCGGCCTCAACTAACACCCTGTCAGCTAATGGTTTAATTTTTACTTGTGTCATTTTTGTTTAATTTATGTTTAACAATATCGATTATAATTTTTTTTACACTCTACGCTATGTCATATTTTGTGCCAAACGAAGAATACACTTGTTTCGGGGACAAATTAGCAGCAAAGTAAGGTTGATGTAAAAAAAATGTCAGAATGCGGTGACATTCTGACATTAAATGAAAGTGAAAGCATTTCTACTTGTCTTTTGCAGGGGGTGCCTGATAATCCTGCACCGGCTGAGTTTTATTATCGTTTATCTGTTGCCTCAATTCGGTATCGGCAGCAGTTTTGGTGGCTTTACCGCGTGGAATGGCAAAAATAGAGACCAGGCTAAGCGTCATCAGGACAAAAGCAAGGGTCCAGGTCATTTTTTCAAGAAAATCGGCGGTTTTGCGCACTCCCATATATTGGTTGGACGAACTGAAGTTCGATGCTAATCCACCACCCTTTGAATTTTGAACCAAAACAACAAGCGCCAATAAAACGCAGGTTATCAGGATCAGCACTGAAATCAAAACATATGCTCCCATTATTTCAACTTTTTAATTTTTAATTCTTTACTTGAGATTACTTCTCAGATTTTCAATTTGGGCTGCAAAGTAACTACTTTTTTCCGGAAAATTCAAGCATAAGCGTTCATATATTTTTATAGCCTTCGGTATATCACCTTGTTGAACGAAGATACGCGCCAAAGTTTCACTAACAAGGTCCTCCCTGTCCATAGAACTCAGCTTTGCCATATCCACCGGATTAAAGAATTCGCGCCTGGGCGTGCTCAACCGGGGCTCCTCCCTTATAAAGCGATCGATAAGCGCTGCATTATTCTCTGATGGCTTGCTTCCTGCTTGCACCCGGCTCACCGATGGAGTATGTCCTTCAACTCCAGTCTTTGCAATCTCAGGCTTAAGCTTTTTGTCCTGAGCAGCCGCTATATAATTATCTTCGGGTTCAGCTGGTATTTCGGCCAGGCGGGAGCGGATAATATCGATAAGCTTTGTACGCTGCATCACCTCATGGGATAATTGCACCGGCAGTATCAAAGGTTTTTCTATTTCCTCATTGAAGATAACAGGTTGAATTTCGTTATCAACAGCCTCAACAACTATCGTTCCGGGCAGAACTTCATTTTCTTCTGCGTTTTCTGAATCCTGATTAAGTAAGGCTACCGATTTTCTTTTTTCGATAAGTTGCTTTAAAAGGCCGCGATTGCCTGCATAGGCAGCGGCCAGCTTTACCTGAGTGCCATAGCGCCGGTTATCCTGATTGTGAAGACATTTGGCAAGTAGTAACTGAAATGTTTGACAATATGGATAGGTATGAGTTAACTCTTCAAGTATACCAAGGTCATCAGCGCCTAATTGCTCCGGATGCCTGATGTATTCTATGATCTGACTACTTTCCATGTAGGGAAATTATTCCAGGTGTTACCAGTTTACAACAGCCTTGTTAAAAATATCCTGTACAAGTTTCTCGTTGATGAGATCCGCCAAATGTTCCTCAACATCAGAAAACTGTTGGTCGCGTCCATAATCTTCGTATGTGGTGAACGAAGTTTCAAAATTCTGCTTTTCGTCTTTATTATTGGTAAACCGCACATTCACTTTTACGGTAAGCCTATATAGAGATGCGGTTTGATCGGCGCCACCTTGTATGGCAACAGGCTGATTAGGATCGAAACCCGTAATTTCGCCTTCAATATTCAGATCGCCACCTTTATTTACTACTGTAAGATTAGTCTGCGTTGTAAATTTATCGCGGAGCGCATCTGTAAATTTTTGGCTAAATGAAGGCTGAACAAATTGGGCATTGTTAGGAAAATAGGATATTGATATGGTTTTAACGTTCGGTGAAATTGAGGCTCCGGTAAATGAGTATACTCCGCAACTATTAAGCAGCACGAACATGCACGCAAATGTAACGAGTGCAACACTGATTCTTATTTTGTTTTGCTTCATAATAAATTTAATATCTATAAATCAATATCTGACAGCAGGCCCACCCGGGGGATTACGTAATAAATCCTATTTTACGCTGTATTCTTTGATTTTTCTGTATAATGTGCGTTCCGAAATTCCTAGTTCGTTGGCAGCATTTTTGCGTTTGCCAGCATGCTTTTCAAGTGCACGACGAATCAGATCCATTTCCTTCTTTTGCAACGACAACGATTCATCCATCACTTCGCTTGGATAGAAAGGTTCGTCAGCAGGCGAATCTGGTTTCTCACGTACAATCATATTCGAATTAGACGAGGGCGCAGCGGAATAATCATCATAAAGCTTGTCAATAATATGGCCGTGATCCTGTTGCAACCGTGATGAGATTTCTTCATTATGCAGAATATCACCCACAAGTTTTTTCAGGTCGTTGATGTCTTTTTTCATATCGAACAACACCTTATAGAGCAACTCCCTTTCGGGGAACTCACTGCTCCCTCCGTCGCGCTTATAGAGGATAGGCAAATCGCGTTCGTGACTGTGCGGTATGTAAGTGAGCAGGCGCTGTGCTGTAAGCAGGCGGGTCACCTCAATGATGGAAATCTGTTCTGTCACATTTTTCAGTTGCCTGATATTGCCGCTCCAGCGAAAATTCATGAGAACTTGTTTGGCTTCGTCGTCGAGTTCCAGAACCGGCATGCGGTATTTCTCCGCGAAGTCGGAAGCGAATTTCCGGAAGAGCAGCACGATATCCTCTTTCCTGTCGCGCAGGGCAGGAACGGCTATGGGAACGGTATTAAGTCTGTAATAAAGATCCTGACGGAATTTGCCATGATTTATAGCCTCCTGGAGGTCGACATTACTGGCTGCTACCACACGAACATCTGTTTTTAAGGACTTGGACGAGCCTACCTTGAAAAATTCACCGCTTTCGAGCACTCTCAAAAGCCTCACCTGTGTGCTAAGCGGGAGTTCTGCGACCTCGTCGAGGAAAATAGTTCCTCCATTTGCCACTTCAAAATATCCTTTTCGGGCTTCGTGCGCACCGGTAAAAGAGCCTTTTTCGTGACCAAAAAGCTCGGAGTCAATTGTTCCTTCAGGAATAGCGCCGCAGTTGACAGCAATATATGGCCCGTGTTTGCGGGCGCTGAGCTGGTGAATGATCTGTGGAAACGATTCTTTGCCAACTCCGCTTTCGCCGGTAATAAGCACTGTAATATCGGTTGGAGCCACTTGCCTCGCAATATCAATGGCCCTATCGAGCAGGCTGGAAGTCCCGATAATGCCAAATCGTTGTTTAATTGATTGTACGTCCATATTTGATACTGATAACCTTTAAAGCAAGCTGCAACATTGCAAAGTTAAGCCTTAATTGGAATTCAGAGAATGCTTATGATGATTTTTTGTCTGATTTCTGCCATTTTGGCAATTCTTAACAATTGCCGGATAACCAAGCTTTCCTGCAAAGAAGAAATTCGCTTAAAAATAGAACGCCGGATTCATTCTATTATGAATATGATGTTGTTGACAGCTTAAATTATTAAAAAAATTATCAGCGCCGGATCAGAGCGTTGAACTCATGCTCAAATACTTCAATTAGCCTGCTCATGAATTTATCGATCTCCTTATCGGTAAGGGTTTTATGTTCGTCCTGCAAGATAAAACTCACAGCATAGGATTTTTTATCTTTCCCGATTTTTTCACCTTCGTAAACATCGAAAAGATTAACTTTCCTAAGCAATTGCCTTCCATTTGCAAATGCCAGTTTTTCGATATCAGCAAAACGGACATGCTTTTCGATAACCAGCGCCAGGTCGCGCCGTACCTCCGGAAACTTAGGAACATCGCGGTACAACATGGCCCCACCTTGGGAGAGGCTTATCATCATATCCCAATCCAGATCGGCATAGAAAACCTGCTGACGAACATCAAACTGGCGCAATAATGAAGGCGTTACTTTTCCGATTGACATCATGGTCTTTCCATTATTGGAATAAGATTCTCCCGAAGCGAAAACCAGCGGTTCCACGTCCGTGATGTTAAATTTATCAATCGCAATGCCCATTTTACGCAGCAATGGCAATACATAGGATTTCAACGCATAATAATCGGTTTTGCGCTGGGCGGTATTCCAGCTTTCGGGCTCCAGCCGGCCTGTAAGGAAGATAGCAAGTCGTTTATTTTCGGTATAACGTAATGTTACATCCTGGCTTTCACTATGCGCCGGATTCAACTTGTACGTAGTTCCCATCTCATAAAACCGCAGATCGGGCTGGCGCCGGTTGATATTGTAAACAATTGATTCAAGCCCGCTGAAAAGCAGGGTTTGCCTCATCACATCCAGTTCTTTGGAGAGCGGATTGAGGATTCTGACACATAGCTCGGGTTTAAAAACTTCCGATTGGGCATAATAAGCTGAAGTTGTAAGCGAATTGGTCAAAATCTCGCTGAACCCATTATCGCTGAGATAATTAGATACCAGTTCGGTGAGCCGCTCGAGATCGGGCTTAGGGCTGTATGAAATCGACGAACGAAGACTACCGGTAAATTCAATATTGTTATATCCGAATATTCTCAGAATTTCTTCAACCACGTCCACTTCGCGGTAAACATCAGCTTTAAAAGGCGGAACTGACAAGGTGAGACCATCCGGGCGATTTTGCGTAATTTCAATACCCAGATCGATAAGAATGCTCTTAATTACCGTATGGTCTATCTGTTTTCCAATGAGAGTATCAATTCCCTTGAAAGTTACCTCGACCGATTTATTTTTTATTGGGGAAGGATATACATCAACTATCTGAGAGGAGATTTTGCCACCGGCTAATTCCTTGATCAACAAAGCGGCACGTTTGAGAGCATAAATGGTGATATTCGGATCGGCGCCACGCTCGAAGCGGAATGAAGCATCCGTTTTCAATCCATGATATTTTGAAGTTTTACGTACTGAAGTCGGATCGAAGTAAGCACCTTCCAGGAAAATATCCTTGGTAGTGTTTTTTATCCCTGATCCTGCACCTCCAAAGACACCGGCAATACACATACCTCCATTGCTGTTGCAAATCATAAGGTCGTCGGCACTCAGTTTACGTTCCACTTCATCAAGCGTTTTAAAAGGAGTTCCTTTGGGTAGCTTTTTCACAATTACTTTCCCACCTGTTATCTGCGCGGCATCAAAAGCATGCAGCGGCTGTCCGGTTTCGAATAATATGAAATTGGTGATATCCACGATGTTATTGATAGGCCTGATACCGATGGCTTTTAATGATTCTTTGAGCCATGCGGGAGATTCCTTAACTTCTATTCCTTTTAAAGTAATCCCGGAATAACGTGGGCAAGCCGTATTGTCTTCCACAATTACAGCAATTGGTAGTTCCTCGTTATCTACTTTAAATGCCTCAACCGATGGAAGGTTCAGGCTTAACTTATGCGAACTTCCAGGCAGATTATTCAACACTGTGGATAAATCGCGGGCAACGCCAATATGCGACATGGCATCGGAGCGGTTTGGTGTCAGCCCGATTTCGAAAACAAAATCTTCGGCCAGTCCGAAATATTCTTTTACAGGCATGCCCAGCAGGGCATCAGCATCCAGCACCATTATGCCGGTATGGGAGTCGCCAAGGCCAAGTTCATCTTCGGCACAAATCATTCCTTCCGATACTTCGCCCCTGATCTTAGATAGTTTAATCTGAAAAGGTTCTGCTCCGGAATAAAGCGTGGCGCCGATTGTTGCAACGGCTACCTTCTGGCCGGCAGCCACGTTAGGTGCACCACATACAATACTTAGTAATTCGCCGGAGCCAATATTCACCTTGGTAAGGCTCAGTTTATCGGCATTCGGGTGATGTGTGCAACTCATTACCTCTCCTATCACCACTCCTGAAAGTCCTCCCTTTGCCTGTTCGTATTTATCGACAGCTTCCACCTCCAGACCACAGCCGGTAAGCAGGACAGATACTTCATCTGCCGGAAGATCAATAGCAAGGTATTTCTTAAGCCAATTGTATGAAATCTTCATTGCACGCTAAAATTAAAAGGAAGCGCAAAAATAAGGATAAAAAGGCGAATGGAAAGGTTCGGGTTGAAAATCGCTTATAATGGTCAAACCATTTAACTGATCATCCCCATATTGGTTTTTATCCTGTTCATATAATTAAGGTGTTCAGCCAGGCGGTAGTTCTTTGCTTTTTCCAGCAGCGGGTCATCGTCCAGGATAACTGTAGCCAGCTCGCGCGCTTCGCGGATGATCCTTTCATCGTGAATGATGTCGGCCAGTTTCAGATCGACAATACCGCTCTGCTGAGTTCCTTCCAGATCGCCTGGGCCCCTAAGCCGCAGGTCGGTATCGGCTATTTCGAATCCGTCGGAAGTGCGGACCATGGTTTCGATACGTTTTCGGCCATCCATAGTTAGTTTGTAGCTGGTGAGAAGCAGGCAATGCGAAAAGTCAGCGCCCCTTCCCACCCTTCCACGCAACTGGTGTAGCTGCGATAAGCCGAAACGTTCGGCATTCTCGATCACCATTACAGAAGCGTTGGGAACATCTACACCAACTTCTATAACTGTGGTAGCTACCATAATGTGTGTTTCACCGCGGACAAAACGCTGCATTTCCGATTCCTTGTCCGCTGATTTCATTTGCCCATGGACCATACATACAGCATATTCCGGAGGTGGAAATTCGCGAACAATCGTTTCATAACCTTCCATGAGATCCTTGAGATCAAGCTTCTCCGATTCCTTTATTAACGGATATACCACGTAGATTTGCCTGCCCTCTTCTATTTGCCTTTTCATAAAACCAAATACCTTGGGAAGGTCTTTATCAAAGAAGTGGTAAGTCTTTACAGGCTTGCGACCGGGAGGCAATTCATCTATTACGGAATAATCCAGATCGCCATACAAAGTCATGGCGAGCGTCCGGGGAATTGGTGTGGCTGTCATTACAAGTATATGAGGAAGAACAGGGCTTTTGGACCACATCCTTGCTCTTTGCTCAACACCAAACCTATGTTGTTCATCAATGATTACCAATCCAAGTTTGCTGAAAATTACGGTATCTTCGATAAGTGCGTGAGTTCCAATGAGAATATGCAATTCTCCTGCTGCCAGATTTTCGTGAAGTTGCCTGCGTTGCGTTTTTTTAGTATTGCCGGTAAGCAGGTCAATCTGCACCGGCATGCCGCTCAGCATGCGGCTGATGGTGGCAAAATGCTGGTTAGCAAGTAGCTCGGTAGGTGCCATCAGACAGGCCTGATAACCATTATCCAATGCAATGAGCATACTCATCAGGGCCACAAGCGTTTTCCCGCTTCCCACATCACCTTGCAACAATCGGTTCATCTGGTGCCCCGACCCAAGGTCGGCCCGAATTTCTCGCAGCACTTTTTTCTGCGCTCCGGTAAGTTCGAAGGGTAAATATTTGTGGTAAAATGAATTAAAAAGCTCGCCAATTACAGGGAATTTAAGTCCCTCAAGCTTTTGCATGCGTAATATTTTGAGTTTGAGCAGTCGTAACTGGATAAAGAATAGTTCCTCGAATTTGATGCGTTTCTCAGCTTTTGCAAGTGCTGCTGGATTTGGCGGGAAATGTATATTTGTGAGCGCTTCTTCAATTCCTATCAGCTTCTCAGATTGCAGGATTTCATCAGGTAGCGTTTCGGATAGCCTGCCTTTGGCCGATGTTACCAACATATGTGTCAGCTTTCCTATAGCCCTGCTGGTAAGCCCCTGTGCTTTTAACTTTTCGGTAGTGTTGTAAAATGGCTGCAATGTATCGGCTGCTTGTGTTGCATGCAAGACCCAGGTTTCCACTTCGGGATGTGTAATGTTATAGCGTCCGTTATAGAGCGAAGGCTTACCAAATACTACATATTCCTCATCGGCAGAAAATTTATCCTTGACCCACTTTATTCCCTGGAACCAAATCAGTTCAATGCTTCCCGTAGCATCGCGAAAGGTGGCTGACAGACGCGTGGCATGCCCAGTTCCCAATAACTGAATGCCTGTAATCTTTCCACGCAATTGCACATAAGCTGACTCATCATTAATCTCGCTAACCGTGTAAAAACGGCTACGATCAACATAACGAAAAGGGTAATAGGTAATGAGATCGTCAAAAGTTCTGATGTTAAGCTCACGCGTTAACGACTCGGCCTTTTTCGGCCCGACACCTTTAAGAAATTCGACTTTGGTCTCCAGAAATTGTTGCGACATTACAGGAATTAGTGGCAGATACAAACTTACATAAAAACATCGTTTACAAGGAGGTTCTGCTAATATCTGCTTCAAATGAAGCGACTGGTTATACTTTCCACACAAAAAGAAAGCCCTGTCACAAAAAGCGACAGGGCTTCATTAATGGTTTTCCCGGGAATTAATATTCCCAGAGGTTCTGTTCGAACATGAACAGGTCGTTCTTAATCCGCTCTGATTCCAGCAAGGCATCAAGACCTGTAGTGTATTCATCAATTTTGCGGTCGTACACGTTATCTTCCTTGTAAATGTAGCTGTCGAACATGCGTTTCCAGAAACGATCGTCATAAGTCATTTTTTGTGCACTATTCTGGCGATTAAAAACTTCGGCTTTGGCAAGTAATGGCCTTGCTTCGGGGAAGTTGACCCAGAATAATGGCTGATAGCCTCTGAATTCTCCAGTCTTAGGATCAATATTGTCTTTAACAGGGCAGATTCCAATGATGCGGATTTCTGTAACCGAACGTTGTTTGTCGAAAAATATATCTTCCTTTATCCTGAGCCGTTTAATATCTGTAGGCTCAAACTTAACAGCCATTATTGTATCGAAATAATCATAGGGGGGATAGGACCGTTGCATTGAGATCGTGTCCTCGCGTTCCATGCGTTTCATTAATTCATCTTTTGTAAGCGGAATGATAAACTCATCAGTACTGGAAGACGCATCGTACGCCGTAATTGCTCCTTCTTTAATCCCATCCATGAGTACTGTCATAAAACTACGCCAGTTATTATGCGGGATTTCGGGATAATAGAAAGACTGATTCATCTTTTCCTTCATCTCAATAACACGCCAGATGCGTTTGGACCACATCACGTCCGCTTCCCGCACATATGGGTAAGTTATTGGTTTTTTTTCTATTACATTGCTCTTAACGTACACGCCATCCATAGGAGGGGAATCAAGAACCTGCTGAGCGTTGGCCATTATGGCTACGATAGCAAAAACAGGAAGTAAAAAAATGATCTTTTTCATAATAAGATAAATATAACGAGTATCTAAACTTTGAAATAAGCGTTATTGAATTATAAGACTGATGGTGCCTAGCTTACGCGAACCATCAGGTCCTTTGGCATAGATATTCTCGAGCCAGACACGTCCGCCACGCTTGGCATTGGTAATAATCTTTTTCATTTCTTCAGTAAGCCTGTTTCCTTTGCCTTCAAGCTGATTGATATCACTTCCCCGCATCGAAACAAATGTAAATGAGGTGATTTCGAAGGTCAAATCAAATTCAAAATCCTGGGGCATTCGTGGAATAATAGCTCCTGCTGCGATTAATAAATTTTTCGCAACATTTCCACCATCAGTATTTGCTATATAAGGCTTTGGATCGGGAACACGTTTTACCCTGAATTCCATTGTACCCATGGATTTTACCCGGTCGCCTATCCTGGCATCAACTGATATGTTAGCTTTTCCAGGCTGATTAGACTTTACAATCCATCCTTTGCCGCTTCTGCTAATGGTAGAACCAGCTGTAATCCGAGGAACGAGATTGGCATCAGCCACTCCTCCGGCAGAAATCGAAACCGGATTTTCGACACCAATGTAAAATACATTCATCTTGGTAGGAGAAATAGTAAGCGTTGGAGGGGCAACTATGTAATCACTTTTAAATGGATAAGACATCATATCACCATTAGGTGCAGCAATTTTAACAACACCTTCATATGTTTTTGGACCTTCGGAACTAGCTGGTGCCTGGTATATAGCCACCCCTTCTTTGCCTGATATAGAACGCCCGCCAATCAGGACTTCGGGATTTTGCTTCGTATCATAAGCCGCCACGAATATTTCTGCCTCATAATTTTCGCCTAAAAAAACATACTGGCTTTTTGGAACAACTTTGGCACCGACTGCATCAAACTTGAAGTCCTCGGCACTAACAGATGAATACAGGTGCGAAATCACGTCGAGTTCAGCACTTTGTACTTCAGCAATCAGTTTATTCAGAATAGTAACATCGGCAGCCAAAATGGTTGTATAAAAGTTATGCATTTCCCAATTATGCTTATTGCCATCGGCATCATAAAAAGGTCCATCAGTATCAAGTCCTAACTTGATAGTATTACGCGATTGCGGATCGATAAGTTGTAGCATATCCTGCTTATACTTATTGATCTTTTCCTTCAGTTCGCGGGCTTTTCCGGCCGATCCATCCTGCGAATTCCCAATAAAATAATTGGTAGGCTGATCATATTTGTCTTTGGTTTCAACCGATCTCAAGGGAATTTTACTTGCCTCCTCATAACTTATATTGTCCGACCTGGAAATTACGGTATACTTTGCATCATTTATGTACTTTTTTAAATCATCGGACAACTTGGCGGCTTTCCTGGCATCATTCCAGTAAGGCCCAACCTTAGTCTTATTAAGGTTATATTGCAATTCAAATTTAGCATATGTAGCGTCGATTTTTTTGGCAAATGTCTCATTTGTCGATTCCATGCTTTCGTTTACAATAATGAAAGCCTGGAGGATTTCAACAGAAACATTAAGGGCAAGCAATGCCGTTAACACCAGGTACATCATTGCAATCATTTTCTGCCGAGGCGTTTCCTTATATCCAGCCATAGTGGTATTTAATTATTTTAGTGAATGGAATAGATTAAGGTTATTTCAAGTTTACATTCATGGCAGTAAGCATATTGCCGTAAACATTGTTGAGCGCTGCAACACGTTTGGTAAGGTTGTCGATCTCATCCTTGTATTTTGTCATGTTTGCAGAGGAATCGTTAAGGTTATTCATGAATTGATCAACAGTAGTGCGCATCTTTGCGGTGGATTCAATCTGTTCTTTCGAACCTTTTAACTGTAGTTCGTACACTGTATTCAAGGCAGCAAGATTGGATGAAATCTTTTGGAGTTGATCGTTGTAGGACTTGCCATCAACTGCCGAGAAATTAAGCATTTCTGCTGATTTGGCCAGGATTTCAGCCGATTTGTTGTAATTAAGGGCGAGTTTGTTTGCCGACTCTGTCGCTGTTCTAATACTGCCGGAAAGTTGTTCTGTAGAAGCCATCTCGTTGCGGATAGAAGTTGTAACCTCATTATAAACATTAGCAAGGTTAGTTACTGATCCGGAAGCACTTTTGAGGTTTGAGGAAAATTCCTTTGCTATATTTACATCCTGATCCAATGTTTCAGCAGTGCGGATATATGATGCTGAAAGTTCATTTACTGATTTTGAAGCAGTCTTCACATTCTTAATAAACTCATCATTAGCGACGGCTGCTATAGTTACTTCCGACATTTTAGAAGTATTCTCGCTCATTTTTCGGAGTCCATCGCCCAGACTTTGAATCAGTTCAGGACCTATTTTTGC
>DASVHX010000396.1:0-4661 GCA_036382355.1 Bacteroidales bacterium | reverse complement strand
TTGTAGTAAAGTTAACTGCGTTGCATCTGGAATTGAGGCATTTAAAAAGCGCCCGTGGTTATTCGGAGATATATAAACGAGAAAGGTAATTTTGTGATGACGAGATTAATCGATAGCATCTGCCCTTCCGACATTTATATTCCATCATCTAATTTCCGGAACAATCGCATTAAAATCAAAGTTACAACCAATAGTTGAAAAACCAATTGAACACTTATTGCTAATTTATCGTTTTAACAGTTTATGAACAATTCTTCAGAGGCAGTAGCCGCCATCTCCGCCAATCATATTATAAAGTCCTTTAAGGATGTAAATGCCGTAAAAGGAATAAGCATGGAAGTTGCCGATGGTGAATTTGTTGCATTGCTAGGGCCAAATGGCGCGGGAAAAACAACGCTTGTTGAAATGATCGAAGGCCTGCAACTTCCGGATTCGGGCGAAATCCTCATCATGGGAAAATCCTGGAAGAGCAACCGTACAGAACTCCAGCGCATGCTCGGTATTTCGCTCCAGGAAACACGGTTTATCGACAAACTCACGGTGACGGAAACCCTGAAATTATTCGCCAGTTTTTATAGCACATCAGTAACACGCATCACAGAGATTCTCGACCTTGTGGATCTGGGCTCCAAAGCAAAGGCTTATGTAGTTAACCTCTCAGGTGGTCAACGGCAAAGGCTGGCTTTGGGGTTGGCATTGCTGCACAGTCCCCGCATACTACTGCTCGACGAACCCACCACCGGCCTCGACCCTACTGCCCGGCGCGAAATATGGAGCATACTGATGCGACTTAAACAGGAAAAACGCACTTCCATGATCCTTACCACACACTATATGGAAGAAGCCGAATACCTTTGCGACCGCATCATAATCCTACATCAGGGAAATATCCTCGCACAGGGAACACTCAAAGAACTTGTTCAAAAAAATGGACAGGGTGAGATTATTGAACTGGGATTTACCCAGCCATTCGATCCCGAAACATTGAATGGTCGTTTTGGCATCACCTATATAGCACCGGCCGCCGATGGCAGTTTACTGCAACTTGGCGTGAAAAGCGTTGTGGAATCAATGCCGCTACTACTGGATTATTTCGCCACAAACCAGGTAGTTCTTACCCACCTTGGTAGCAGACAACTTACACTCGACGATCTTTTCATCACCATGACAGGTCGGCGCTTGCGCGAAGACCTCAACTGATTTTTAAAATAATATGAAGCAGTTTATCCAACTCACCATCATTCAATTTAAGGAATTCTACCGCGAACCGGCAGCATTGTTCTGGTCGTTCCTTTTCCCCATACTCATGGCATGGGGACTGGGGATTGCCTTTTCGGGCCAGAAAGATACAGTGCGTAATATTGCCGTAATCGAGGGACAAGTAGGCCAGACAACAGTTCTGAATACATTGATCGAAACCCGCACAAAGCTGATCCGCACAAACAACGATGCTTCGCATAAACATCAGTTGGTAGTAAAGAATAAAAAGTTGGGAACAACTACCTTCAACTTTTTTTCCACATCCTGGGACAGCGCTATCGTGCTGCTGAAGCGTGGAAGCATTTCGCTTATCCTCGACGACCGCAGCGCGGAACCTGCCTATCACTTCGATCCGGCCAATGCCGAAGCACAATTGATCTGCCTCAACCTGAAAGCCTTGTTCAGCAACCAAAGCCTGATAGAAGAATCTGCATCCATCCAGCCGCTCACAGTTAAAGGAACACGTTATATCGATTTCCTGGTGCCGGGACTGATGGCAATGGGTATCATGAGTTCCTGTCTTTGGGGGATCAGCTATTCACTTATCGAAAAGCGTTCGAAAAAATTACTGCGCCGCATGGTGGCTACACCTATGAAAAAATCTTATTTCCTGGCTTCGCAGTTTGTATCGCGACTGGTACTTACTTTTACCGAAACTACTGTTTTGGTAATGTTTGCCTACTTCTATTTCGGGATGCGCATACAAGGAAGTATTCCTGCCCTTGTAGCGGTTCTCATCAGTGGATGCCTGGTATTTATTGGCATAGCCATCCTTATCTCATCCCGCACTGCCAAGACTGAAGTAGGAAATGGCCTGATTAACGCCGTAACCATGCCCATGATGGTGCTTTCGGGTATCTTTTTCAGCTACTATAATTTCCCGGAATGGACCATCCCAATTATCCGGCTGATGCCACTCACAATGTTTGCCGACAGTATCCGGAGCATTTTTACCGAAGGTGCCGGATTTTATGAAACCGGCCCTGCCATTATTATCATGACTGGTCTTGGACTGGTATCGTTTTTTATCGGTCAGCGCATTTATAAATGGGCCTAGGCTATACCATCGCTTTGCTGAATTTCTTTAAAGTAATAACTCTAGAATAATTGTCTTCGAAAGAATTAACCGCTGAATTCGCTGAGGAGGCGCTGAGAAACGCTGAGAAAAAATTACCGGAAATTAAATACTGGTAAAGAGCGCCAGGTGAACAATGAATAACTCAGCAGCCCTCTGCGGTCAAAATTTTAAAGATGCAGATAAAACCTAGTGCATCATAGAGCTTTGGGGTCTTCGTGGCAATTCTATAAATCTCTACTTTCGGAGCAAGTTCAAAGTTAAATTACATAATTACTAATTACAAAATTTTCAAATTCCCAAATTAAAACTCCATGAAATACAGATATCTCGGCAATTCAGGCCTTAAAGTTTCAGAAATATGCTTAGGTGTTATGACCTTTGGCGGCGACGATGTTCATACTGAGGTTGCAAATGTTGGCCAGAAACAAGCCAATGAACTCGTAAGCGCAGCGCTCGACCACGGCGTAAACTTTTTCGATTCGGCTGATGTTTATACAACTGGTAATTCAGAAATCCTGCTTGGAAAAGCGCTTGGCAATCGACGCAATGAAGCTGTTGTTGCCACTAAAGTGCGTTTCAGGCTGGGGAGCGGGCCAAATGATGTTGGTCTGTCGCGCCATCATATCATTAAAAGCTGCGAAGCCAGCCTTAAGCGGCTGGGCACCGATTATATCGATCATTACCAGATTCACAGCTTCGATCCGCGCACTCCACCCGATGAAACCCTACGTGCCCTTGACCAACTCGTGAAAAGCGGAAAAGTCCGCTACATCGGTTGTTCCAACCTTATGGCATGGCAAATGATGAAAATGCTTGGCGTGAGCGAAAAGCTAAATCTTGAAAAATTTGTCACCACCCAACTGTATTATTCCATCGGAACAAGGGATATCGAACATGAACTCGTTCCGTTATGCCTCGATCAGAATATGGGAATTCTTTGCTGGAGCCCGCTTTCAGGAGGATTCTTTAGCGGGAAATACCGAATAGGGCAACCAGTGCCAAAGGATTCGCGCCGTTCCAATCCCAATGCCGAATCACTTCGCTGGTGGCCGGTGGACGAAAGTAAGGGATATGCTATCGTAGAGGAACTCGACCGGATAAGTAAAAATTATAATGCAAGCATTGCACAAACAGCGCTGAGTTTTATCCTGAAAAAGCAAGCCGTTTCTGCTGTAATTATTGGTGCCAAAACGATGGCCCAATTGCTCGATAACGTCAAAGCAAGTGATATTGAATTGAGTGATGCTGATTTTAATTTCCTTGATGAGGTGAGCCGCCCGGTGGTGCCGTATCCTTTGTGTCATCAGAATTATGGGAATGACAGGTAGTGGGAAAAGGTTGTTTGTAATACTTTGTGGAATTGCAAGCCAGGGTTAGCAAATTAGTCTTTCAATTAGCGTTTTCTAAAATACCTGCTTCTTACCAGCATATTACCTAAGACTTGAGTTTCGATATGTTCGAACTTAAGTTCTGAATAATTTTTATTGAACAAAGGAATTCCAGAACCAAGAAGAATGGGAATCCTTGTAATGATCATCTCATCTATTAAATCTTCTTTTAAAAAACTCTGTATAGTTCTTCCACCATCTATATAAAGATTATTGATTCCTTTATCCCTAAGCAATTCAATTACACTTTTCAAGTCGCCTCTTACGATTTCCACTTTTCCTGTTAACTTGCCTGGCAATTCATCTAAAGTATTACTTAATACGAATATTGGCAGTGCTTTGGGATAAGGCCATTCATTAAATCCTAATACTGTTTCATATGTCTTCCTCCCCATTATTATTCCATCTATTCTCTCGAGAAATATGGAGAAACCGTAGTCACTATTATCCGGATTAGGTAATTTCATTAGCCAATCAATATTTCCATCTTCCCGGGCTATATAACCATCAATGCTTGCAGCAATATATACAGTATTAGAAATATTATATTTCTTATTCTGAACAAACTCTCCTAATTGGGATCTTTAAGTATGACTATCATCATACAATATCATTCCACATGTATGGAATAAATTCCTTTCTGCAGACGTGGTGACTCTAAGCAATCCCTTCAGTATACGGAAACAACCGGAGGCAATACAGCCAATACTTTTCTTTCCTTCCACCTAACAGCTAATATCACTCGTTTTAATTACGTTAATTTTTGGCCGGGCTTTTCTTATTGTCATAGAATTTCTTCAACACAAAAAATGCCTTTTTCTTTTTTCCATCACTGGAGATGAGTCCCTTCCTGTTATATCCGTCCTGTATACCTGGCAAATTTCTTCTGGGTGATCTGAAATCGACCAATATCCAGGGCGAAATGCCCTTTAGTT
>DASVHX010000395.1:0-6581 GCA_036382355.1 Bacteroidales bacterium | reverse complement strand
CGGCGACTTATGGTGCTGATGGAACACTTGTAATTGACAGGCATAGCGAAACGAATCTGAAGCTCGAATTATCGCACGATGTTTCGGAGAGTGGAGGTTTGCCTGATTTTGGAGAAGTAAAACGGAAAAGCACCGGTATATTGCTATTCGCACGTTAACCAAAGGTTATTACGAATCCGGATTATTGATAAATAATCGCATAGATTTTAAGATATACAATATTGGTTCCGGAGCTTTCTACAGCCTAGGTCCTAATGCTTTTCCAGCGTTTGGCGACAACATTGCATTTAAATTCTTGCTCAATTTTCCAATATAGCGGAAAAGTTCCCGCTTTTTTACTTTAGCGCCAAAAGGCAGCACAAACAAGTTAATTTTGCAGGTAGCAATTTAGTATATAATATTCAGCAAAATGGTTTCAACCGATTTTCGAAATTCAATAATCCAGGGTATTCCTAACGAACTTCCTGCTCCCAGTGCTTACGATCCTGATGCCAACCATGCACCAGTGCGTAAGGATATTCTCTCTTCTGCAGAAAAACAGCTTGCTTTGCGTAATGCCCTCCGGTATTTTGATAAGCGGCATCATGCTATACTGGCGCCTGAATTCGCGGATGAATTAAAAACATATGGTCGTATCTATATGTACCGTTTCCGTCCGCAATATGCCATGTATGCACGTCCTATCGGCGAGTATCCGGCTAAGTGTCAGCAGGCGGCTGCCATTATGCTCATGATCCAGAATAACCTTGACCCGGCTGTTGCGCAACATCCTCATGAACTGATTACCTATGGCGGCAATGGCGCTGTTTTCCAGAATTGGGCGCAGTATCTGCTTACCATGCGCTATCTTTCTGAGATGACTGAGCTACAAACGCTTGCAATGTATTCGGGCCATCCCATGGGTTTGTTTCCTTCACACAAAGAAGCTCCGCGCGTAGTGGTGACCAATGGCATGGTGGTTCCCAATTATTCCAGACCCGACGATTGGGAGCGCTTTAACGCACTTGGCGTATCCCAATACGGCCAGATGACTGCCGGATCGTACATGTACATTGGCCCGCAAGGTATTGTGCATGGCACTACAATCACAGTTTTAAACGTTGGTCGCAAAATAGAGCAGCATGGCGAAGGCCTTGCCGGAAAACTCTTTGTTACATCGGGCCTTGGCGGAATGTCGGGAGCACAGCCAAAAGCTGCCGTTATTGCAGGAGCTATTGGTGTTATTGCCGAAATAAACCCCAAAGCAATTCATACCCGCCATTCTCAGGGTTGGGTGGACGAAGTATTTACCGGCCTTGATGAACTGATCGACCGCATTCGCAAAGCAAAGCATTTCAAAGAAGCCGTTTCACTTGCCTACCAGGGAAATATTGTTGATTTATGGGAAAGGCTTGCCGAAGAAAATTTTCCGGTAGAGCTGGGTTCCGATCAAACCTCTTTGCATAACCCTCTGGCCGGTGGATATTATCCGGTAGGTGTGGCTTTTGAAGATGCAAAGCAGATGATGGTGCACGATCCGGTGAAATTCCGGAAAAAAGTCCACGAATCGCTACGCCGGCAGGTTACCGCAATAAATAAACTCACCGCTAAAGGAATGTATTTCTTCGATTATGGGAATGCATTTCTGCTCGAAGCAGGCAGGGCAGGAGCTGATATTTTCCGTCCTGATGGGTTGTTCAGATATCCTTCCTATGTTCAGGATATTATGGGCCCGATGTGTTTCGATTATGGATTTGGCCCTTTTCGCTGGGTATGTGCCTCGGGCAATCCTGCCGACCTGGATATCTCGGATAACCTTGCAATGAAAGTGCTTGAAGAAATGTCGGCAGCATCTCCAAAGGAAATTTCGCTGCAGATGCAGGATAATATCCGCTGGATCCGCGAAGCAAAACAAAATAAATTGGTAGTTGGCTCCCAGGCCCGCATTCTATATGCCGATTGTGAGGGACGCACCCGCATAGCCGAAGCATTTAACCAGGCTATCGCCAATGGAGAGATATCTGCCCCAATCATTCTTGGTCGCGATCATCACGATGTTTCAGGTACGGATTCACCTTACCGCGAAACTTCTAATATATACGATGGCTCGCAATTTACTGCCGATATGGCAGTGCAGAACGTGATTGGTGATTCCTTTCGCGGTGCCACATGGGTTTCGCTGCACAATGGTGGTGGTGTTGGCTGGGGCGAAGTGATCAACGGTGGTTTTGGGATGCTGCTCGATGGTTCTGCTGATGCCGAACGACGCTTAAAATCCATGCTCCACTGGGATGTAAACAATGGAATAGCCAGGCGCAGCTGGGCCCGCAACGGTGAAGCAATTTTTGCCATTAAACGCGCCATGGTTGCCGAACCAAACCTTAAAGTTACGCTACCAAATATGGTGGACGATAAACTCCTGGAGAAGCTATTCTGATCAGCAACAAAAGTAGGAGCAAGAACGGATATTTTGAAGTGTATTGCTCTTATTTTTTAAGTAGAATCCAATTTATCCGGTGAGTGAAACTTTAGGTAGAGGATACATGCCTGA
The DNA here is from genome assembly GCA_036382355.1 of Bacteroidales bacterium. GTDB lineage: Bacteria > Bacteroidota > Bacteroidia > Bacteroidales > DASVHX01 > DASVHX01. The sequence continues at coordinate 4,051 of DASVHX010000395.1, read as the reverse complement.
AAGCAGGTAACCCATATCGTTAGGATATCTCCTGTGCAAACACTCTGGAAAGCGTAATAAGAAGAAGCGGAAGTAACATTCGTTTTATTTTATAATTACAGAGTTGAATGTTGGTTTGATTTACAGGTACATATTGGTATTCTTCAGCAAGGCATTTTGTATTCTAAAAGTTGTTTTTTTAATAATCCTATTTATTAGAACAAAAGCTATTATCGTAGTTCACAAATCTGATTTATTGTTTTTTAACTAAAAAGTCCTTGTGTTACCCTAAATTCAGCATGATTTTTGCTAATAGTTATAAAGAAGAAAAATCAATTTATCAAAAAGTCAAAATAAGAAAATCAGCAAGTAGATGATGCATTTATCATGACTCATTTTTTGCTTATCACTTGTCTCGCTCTTTGGTAAGAACCAGTGAAATTTACAAGAGCGGGTAATTTCCCGACCATTGGTAGTGCCTGTATGCTAATCTATTTTAAAAATCTAAATTCATGACAAATGAAAAAAAATTTACTCCTTTTCATATCCATTTTTATGTTGGTTTCGGCAAGGGTTATTGCACAAAATCCAATAGAGAATCCCGATCAAGCCAATAACTATATTACCGATACAACTATTAATCATTATGGCCCCGATTTTAAAAATAATATGATTCTCAGTGCTAGTTTGCTCAATACAATACAGGTACCTGTCAATTATCATCTTAGCCAAATGAGTCCAGACGCTGAGTTAAAATCGTTTGATATTTCGGCGGCTTATCCAAATCCTGCTTCTGGTTCAACTTCAATTGAATACACTATTCCTGATAGCAGTAATGGGAAAATAATGTTGCGCAACCTATTAGGGGGCATTGTTCGTGAAGTAAATTTTGAAAAGCCTGAGGGCAAAGTTGTTATAAACACAAATGATTTGAAGGATGGCATTTATTTCTATTCGGTTCTTTTAAATAATAAAGTTGAAATTACCCGGAAACTGGTGATCAGGCATTAAGTCGTTTCCATTATTCAATAAAAAAGGCTACACCGAAAATGCAGCCTTTTTTATTTTACATAGATTTGGTCCTTGTATTAAAGTCCAAATTCCTTTTTTACCTTGTCTACATAATCCAACTTCTCCCAGGCAAAGAATTCTACTTCCTTGTAATAATGATCCTGTCCGTTTGATTTTTCCACGCGGGTAGAACCATTCTTAAAGTATACTTCAACTTCTTCCGTATAGTAATCGCGGCCAAAATGACCATAGGAAGCCGTGCGTTCAAATATAGGATTCTTCAATCCAAAACGTTGAACAATTGCATATGGCCGCATATCAAAAATTTTGTTGACTTTCAACGCAACTTCGCTGTCCGTCAGTTTTTTGCCATTTGCATCTTTCACTTTTACCGAGCGATTCGTATTGATGTACAAGCCAACTGGTTCGGCAATGCCGATGGCATAAGCTACCTGAACCAATACCTCGTCGGCAATGCCAGCAGCAACAAGATTCTTGGCAATATGTCGTGCAGCATAAGCTGCAGAACGATCCACTTTGGAGGAATCCTTGCCAGAGAAAGCACCGCCACCGTGTGCGCCTTTTCCACCGTATGTATCCACAATGATTTTACGTCCTGTGAGCCCGGTATCGCCGTGTGGGCCGCCAATCACGAACTTGCCGGTTGGGTTTACGTGCAATTTATAGTCATCCTTGAAGAGTTTTTTTATTCTCGGGGGCAGGTCTTTTTTAACTCTTGGAATCAATACATTCCGGACATCGTCAGTAATTCTATTCTGCATTGCTTTTTCAGCTTCCTTTGCGGTCTTTGCCGATTTATCCGATGGCAGAATGAATTCGTCGTGCTGGGTAGAGATCACGATTGTATCAATTCGAACCGGGCGGTTAGCTTCGTCGTACTCAACAGTAACCTGCGATTTGGCATCCGGACGGAGGTATTTCATTTTCTTTCCTTCGCGCCGGATTACGGCAAGTTCCTGCAGCAATATATGAGCAAGCTCGATGGCCATTGGCATTAAGTTATCCATTTCGCGGCTGGCGTAACCGAACATCATGCCCTGGTCGCCAGCGCCCTGGTCTTCGGGCTTTGATCTTACCACACCCTGGTTTATATCGTTGGATTGTTCGTGTATGGTAGAAATTACCCCGCATGAATTATTATCGAAACGATATTCGGCTTTCGTGTACCCGATGCGTTCAATAGTTTTGCGCACTACTTTTTGAATATCAACATACCCACTGGTAAGTACTTCTCCACTGCAAACGGTAAGCCCGGTGGTAACAAGAGTTTCGCAAGCAACTTTCGATTCGGGGTCCCAGCGCAGAAATTCATCCAGCAATGCATCGGAAATCTGATCGGCCACTTTGTCGGGGTGTCCTTCCGACACCGATTCCGACGTAAATAAATATCCCATAAAATGAGTTTATAAGGTTAGAATTTAAAAATAGGAAAGTAGTTGATTGAGTGGGAAGGGCAAAAGTATTGCTTTAGCATTTTTTCCCGTGGTTGCAATCAATCAAATTTTTCCACGCAATTAGTAGGGCAAAATTACACATTAATTATTACACAGGAATGAAGTAGAATTATTTTTTGGTTAATTGTTGAAATACTTCTTCCAGTTTCTGCTCCTCCCTGTGAAGAGAGAGTACAGTAAATCCATTTTTTACTGCAAAATTAAAGATGTTTGGGCGAATATCTTCTTCTCCCTCTGCATGGAGTTGCCAAACATTACCCGATTCATTTACTACACGGCTGATACCTTTTATCTTTTGCAATGCGGCTATTTCAACCTGCTTGTCAAATTCAGCTGTAATAATTATGCCTGTGCGAAATTGAGATAAGTGTGCGGTGGAATCGTCGGCTACAATATTTCCCTGGTGAATAATGATGGCCCGGTCGCATATCGCTTCAACCTCCTGCATAATATGTGTTGAAATCATCACAGTCTTTTCTTTGCCAATTGTTTTTATCAGGTTCCGGATTTCAAGAAGTTGGTTAGGATCCAGACCTGAAGTAGGTTCGTCAAGAATAAGTACGTCTGGGTTGTGGATTAGTGCCTGGGCTAACCCCACACGTTGCCGGTAACCTTTGGAGAGAGTACCAATCAGTTTGTGTTGTTCTGGGCCGAGACCCGTAAGACTGATCATATCGGCGATTCGTTTTGCACTGTCTTTCCCTAGCTTATGAATACCTGCAATAAAGCCAAGGTATTCTTTTACATACATGTCAAGATAAAGCGGGTTGTTCTCAGGAAGGTAACCAATATGACGCCTTACTTCCATGGACTGCATAGTTACATCAAATCCCTCAATGCTTGCATCGCCCGATGTCGGCGGAATAAAACAGGTAAGGATCTTCATCAGCGTGGATTTTCCGGCGCCGTTAGGGCCAAGCAAACCTACTATTTCGCCTTTGGCGATTTGGAAACTTACTTTATTCAGTACAACCTGCTTGCCGTAATTTTTTGTTATTTGCGAAACCGTGATCGACATGATGCCTTATTTTTAGCCCTCAAGGGCAGCAAATGTAGTAAATATCAGCCAACGTTACCTTGAGAACAAATACGAATCAGGAGATAAGTCAGGTATTTGATTATGCGTATAATCGGCTTAATCTTTAGCTAGAATGGACAACTTCCAGACTATTATGTATTGTAACTGGGTTTAACCGAAGAACAACGTTTGAATATTAGAATGATTGTCAAAAGATGTAAGAAAACGCCAACACAGAATAATAGCCAATCGAAAGAATCCGGAACGAATTTGGAAGGAAGAACGACCAGGAATTGGTTCCAGCTGAATTCTCCCTGTGGTAGGGAACGCTTGTAATCCCATACAAATCTGACAAAATCTTCCATGTAAGCGATAAGAACAATTACAGAGCCAGTTAACAGCAAAATCCATTCAGAGCGTGTAAGCCTGGTGATCGGCATCGAAAATTTTCGCGTGGAGAGGATCACTGAAGCTAATAGGATCATGGTGACCGAATTAAGAATTGGAGCGACAACCGGTCCAGTCCATATGGTTGGCAACAAGAAGAGGATATCATATGTCAGCAGCG
>DASVHX010000394.1:0-6774 GCA_036382355.1 Bacteroidales bacterium | reverse complement strand
CACGCATCGGATAGTAAGTTTTTACTCGACACCATTTTGCGTCAGCGGTGGGGATTTCCTTTCTTTATTATGTCGGACTGGGGTTCTATTGCAAGTTCAAAAATGGCAATTCAAGCTACAAACGATGTTTGCATGGGTGCTGATAATTTTAAAAACGATTTATTGAATTTACTCAACACAGGTTCAATTACAATTGAAAATATTAACAAAGCTGTCAGAAACGTTTTGAAAACCAAATACATGACAGGAATGTTGGACTATTATCCTATTGGAAATAATTTGGACGTAAATAGTACAGAACACCAGCAGATTGCATACGAAACCGCCCAAAAAACAATTGTTTTACTGAAAAACACAAACAACATTCTTCCATTAAGTAAAACTGCAAACCAGAAAATTGCACTTATAGGACCAAGCGTTAATAAAGCACAACTCGATGGTTTCGGCAGCTCCTGGGTGAATCCCCCTTACACTGTTTCACCAAAACAAGGAATAGAAACTAAGATTGGAACAACTAACGTTGCTTACGCTATGGGATGCCCCATCAAAACATACGACACAACTGCTTTTGCTGCTGCCCGAGCGCTTGCCAAACAATCGGATATTGTAATATTTATTGGCGGACTGGACGATAGCATGGAAGGTGAAGGCTATGACACTGGTGGCGATAGAAAAAATTACAAAGTAGAACTCCCTGATCAACAACAACTATTAATAAACGAGCTTGCTAAAGTAAATCCAAACATCATCGTTATACTCGAAAGTGGCGGAATTTGTGCAGTTCCTGCTTGCATAAACAACATCAAAGGATTTCTCTATGCATTTTACCCAGGGATGGAAGGTGGAAATGCGATTGCTGATGTATTGTTTGGCGATTACAATCCCGGAGGAAAACTTCCGGTAACAATGCCGGCAAACAATGCGCAAATGCCTGCCTGGAACGACAATTTTAACGACGACTACAATTGTGGATACCGTTATTATGATCAACTAAACTTATCACCACAATACGTATTTGGATACGGATTAAGCTACACGACTTTTGAGTATAGCAACCTGCAAATTTCGTCGGCCAACGTACAAATAGGAGATGACGTTACCGTTAGTGTTGATGTAACCAATACAGGTTCCCGCGATGGCGACGAGGTTGTTCAGTTATATTTAACTGACGAGGCTGCAAGTATATGGGTTCCTAAAAAAGAACTTAAAGGATTTGAACGTGTTACCTTAAAAGCCGGAGAGAAAAAAACCGTAGCATTTACGCTTACAAGCGAAGACTACTACCTTTTTGATGTAAAAACCGACAAATACATCGTAGAACCTGGCTCTTTTAAAGTCCAGGTTGGAGGTTCGTCAAACAATTTACCACTATCTGCAACCTATAACCTTATTGACGGAACGCGTAAACCCGACTTGAAAATTATTAACGTGTATAGTGTTCCCAGGTATCCGCTTGCCGGAGAAAAAGTTACGTTCCTGGCAACTGTAAAAAACTATGGAACTATTGCAACGACTGCCGGAACAATACATAAAGTAGTTTTTAATGTAAACGGTGTTGATGTTACCTGGTCGGTTAATTATAACAAATCTATACCAGCAGGAGGAATGGCTATGATTTGTGCAAATGATGGCATAAATGGCAAAAATACATGGCTTGCATCAAACACCGGCACCTATGCAGTTACAGCAGTTGCAGACCCCGACAATATCATTGCAGAACATAACGAAACTAACAACACTCAAACTGCATCTGTAACAGTATCCGACTTTAAAACAAACATCTGCTTAAATAAACCTGTGTGGGTAAGTTCTATTGAAAAAGCAGGATTAGAAGGCAGATATGCCGTAGATGGTTTTGAATCAACCCGTTGGTCTTCGGCCTTTAAAGATAAGCAATGGATAATTGTCAACCTCCAGAAACAATATGATATCAATAGAATTGAATTGTTTTGGGAAGCAGCTTATGCTACAGAATTTTATGTTTTTTGCGGAAACGACACATCAAATCTTACCGAAACTGTTGCGCATATAACCGGTGGCACCGGAGGAACGTATTTCTGGGAAACCACCAATATTTCTGCTAAATACATCAAAATTTATTGTGTTAAAAGAGCTACAATTTATGGTAATTCGTTATTTGAAATCAGAGCTTACGGCAAAGAAGCAAACGCTAATGGAATAAACGACGTATCAAAATTAAATAACATTAAAATTTTCCCAAACCCTGCATCCGACAATATTACTGTCTCGTTGCCCGAATCGGAGAAATGTATTATTTCCATTTTCGATCTGAATGGGAAATTAATTCAAAGAGAACAATACGAGGATAAAAACATTCATATCAATATTAAGTCTTTAAGTACAGGCTTGTATTATATAAGAACTGAATTAAAATCAGGTATACTTACCGAAAAATTTATAAAATTCTAAGGTTCTTACATTTGTTTTTTGTAAACGAGACTATTGAATTTTTATCAATATCCTCGTTAAGTTTTAACAAGTAAAATTTAAGGTTGTCGTTGTTTTTGCAAAAAGAAGAGATCTCGAAAAAGCCTGGTACGGATCAATAACCCTGTTTACCGATAGCTATTTCCAGCCTTGCTGAGTTGATCATGTATTCCGTCCTGGTCCTCAATAGGTTCAGACGGCTCTCTGCTTCAAGCGACTCGGAATCAAGCAGGTCGAGGTTGGTAAGGGTGCCTGATTTAAAACTCAGGTCAGCAAGTTTTCGTGCTTCTTCAGCCTGTTCAAGTAGTAATTCCGATTGATCGATCTTTTGCAGCGAAGCCTGAAGGTTAGCCGCATTCTGGAAAACCTCCGAAGAAATTTCGCGCCGGCTTTGTTCAATATCCTGCTTTATCAAATTGATATCAGATGTTGCCATCAATAGAAAGTTACGGTGCCGGGTAGCCGTAAAAATTGGAACCTTAAGCCCAAGTCCTGCTGCAAAATTCGCTGTCTGCTTGTCCAAATCAGGAAAGTATCCGTTTTTATAACCGCCGGTTGCAAAGGCACTTACAATCGGATTATTTTCGATTTTAAGGGATTGAAGCCGCAATTCAGCCTGTTTTTCGCGTAAATCTGCAAGAGCTAGTTCATTGCGATGGTCGATTGCATAATTGATCAGTGAATCGTACTGAACGTTGGCAGGTTGAAGGATTAAGGATTTTTTAACCTTGATCCTGGTATTTTCGGGCAAGCCTAGTAGTGAGTTTAATATAGCAAGTTGATTATTCAGAGCTGTCTCCAGGTCCAGTTTCTGATTCTTTGCTGCTGATATCCGCACTTTCGTCGATAGGACTTCGTATTCAGTAGCCGACCCGGTCTCCTTTTTCCTTGCAACGAAATCCAGGTGCTGTTCCAGGATGCCAAGCTGTATTTCTTTAATATGAACAGCTTCCTGCAGATAGACAAGGGTATAGAAATTTGTGATTGCCGATAAAGCAAGTTTTTGTTTTACCAGATCGATGTTCTTTTCCGCAATCTCCTTGTTTGATTCGGCATACTGTACGTTTTTTTTCGTTTTCGAAAAATCATAGATGGTCTGGTGAATATTCAACGAGGCATTATAATTATTGGCAGGAGCCATATCAAAAGATCCCGCATCGGGAATGGTAATGGAGGGAACAGGGCCGATACGGGTATAACCGGCTCCAAGGTCCACATCGGGATACCAGGCTGCTTTAGCCAGACCGATGCCTGCTTCCACCGAATTGATCGCTTCCTGTGCTTTCAATACCGATGGGTATGTTTCTATTACACGTTTCACAACCATTTGCATGTCGACGGAATCGGTTGTAAACGCTGTGTTACTGTTCTGTCCTTCGGCCACCCTTATAAATAAGAAGGTGGTCATAAATAGGATCATTATATGGAAATGGTTCATTTTCATCTTTTTCATTTTTTAATCATCAGGCGTAACATCTTTTATAGAGATACGAAAACCTGGTTGCATTGATGGTGATTTCATAATACCGCATCATTTTATATTTTGCTTTGTAATGGGAGGAAGATTAGCCTGTTTTTGTATTTTTTTCTTGCTGCCCTTCAGGAAAAATACCGGCACAGCGCTTACAAGGGTGATAATGGCAGCCAGCATAAAATCGTCATCAATGCTTTGAATGAAAGCTTGTTTTGTTATATTGGACTGAAGGATAAATTGTGCCTGTTTTAAAGCATTGGAGCCGACATTTCCAGTTACAGAAGTTACATAACTTCCCAGGTGATTAACTACCGAGTGATAAACCGGAGAATACGACTGTAGCGCTTCGCCAAATAATTGGGAATGAAATGCGATGCGGGAAGTAAAAATAGAAGTCAGCAATGCTACGCCAAAACTGCCACCAACCTGCCGGATGACATTGCTGATCCCAGAAGCCTGGGCCATCTTATGGCGTGGGATTGAGAGCAAAGATATTGCGGTGAGCGGACCGAACATCAATCCCATTGCCAGACCACGCAGATAAAGGGTCAGCATAATATAATCAAGTTCAGTAAGATAAGACATGGAACTATTCATGTAAAAGCTTAATGACAATAACAAAGCTCCAATGATTATCGGAACTTTTGGATTTATCTTATCAGAGAAGATCCCGGCGAGCGGCGCCACCACGCCCTGTATCATTCCCAACGGTAGAAATACGGAACCTGCCTGAATGGCCGTATATCCCATAGAATTCTGGAGATATACCGGTATCAGGAAAGTACTGCCAAACATGCCGACTCCAAAAATGAAAATCACCAGTGCACAGATGCCGAAATTGTAATCCCCCAGCATCCTTAGATCGATTAAGGGTTCCTTAACCGTGAATTCCGCCGTAAGAAACACAACAAAAGCCAGTGCAGACAAGGCAAAGCAAACAAGTACCGTGGGTGAATTCCATCCTCCCGCGTTGGTGGCTGCATTTCCTTCGGTAAGCGCATAAAGCAATAATGGCAAAAAAATGCTGACCGATATGAATCCTACCACATCGAATGAGCGCAGGCTTTTATTCCTGAATTCCTTCTGAATAATGCCGGTTGCAAGCATCCCGGCGATCCCGATTGGTATATTTACGTCGAAGATCAAGGGCCAGCTGAAATTATCCACTAAATATCCTCCAATGAGGGGGCCAAAAGAAACTGAAGCAGCGGATGCAATCGACCAAAAACCCAATGCAATACCGCGTTTTTCAGGAGGGAATTCCCTCGTCACAATGGCCATCCCCACAGGCATGATGCATCCTGCCCCCAATCCCTGGATTACCCGTGAAAAGATCAGGATATTCTCGGTGGGAGAAACACCGCAAAGGAAAGAACCCAGCGTGAAAAGAAATAACCCAAGGAAATAAACTCTTTTATACCCGTATTTATCTGCCAGCCAGCCCGAGGTAGGAAGCATTACTGCCAGGGCAAGCATGTAGGCAGTAAGCACCCACTCAATCTTATCGAGCCCAACTCCATAGGAAGCCATGATTTTTGGCAGCCCGACATTTACAATAGTTGCATCGAGCACGGCCATAAATGTCCCGATCATCACATTCCCCAATAACCACCAGCGATATGTAGGGCTTGATGTATCGAATGTTGAATTCTGTTCTCTGACGAATTCAATGAGATGCCTGATGCCTGGTAGTTTTCGCATGATCAGTCTTTGCGGATTTTGAGATATGCCGACATACCGGCCACTAGCCGAAGGGTTGGATATTTATCTTTTTTATCCCAATTGAGGATGGAAATGCGAATAGGAATACGTTGGGTAACCTTGGTGAAATTTCCCGAAGCATTATTTGGCGGAATAAGCGAAAACTGCGAAGCAGTATTCGCGGCTATGTAAGTCACTTCTCCGCTAAATGTTAAATCGGGAAAGGCATCTATCGTGAATTCAACTTTTTTGCCAGGATGGAGATAAGCGATCCTGGTTTCTTCAACAAAGGAAGTGATGTATAAAGCAGAGTCCTTGGTTATGGTAAATATGGGTTGGCCGGGCTGGGCAATATCACCGGATAGCTGCCAGCGCTTTGCGATAGTGCCTGATGCAGGAGCATAGATTCGCGTGTTGCGAAGCTGGGTCTCAATGGTGCCTACTTGTGCCCCCGCAGTTTTGATGGTACTTTGAGCGCTTTCGATCATCGACTTGCTTACATTTATCTGGGCTTTTGCAGCGCCGAGCTGGGCCTGGGCCGATTCAAAGGTTTTCCGGGAGTGATCATATTGTTCTTTGGTCAGGATTTGACCATTATATTGAAGGGTTGCCCGATCAAGGTCCTCTTTTGCTTTTTCAAGAGCAACTTCCTGTACTTTGATGCTGAGTTGATCGAAATTATATTTGGCTCTTGACTGGTCAAAGGATGCAGCTGCCTGATTTTTTACAGCCAAAGCCTGTTGTTTCTGGGCGACCAGGTCACTGCTGTCGAGTTCGACCAGAAGTTTTCCTTTCGTAACCGAGTCACCTTCGGCAGCATAAAGCATGGCGATCCTGCCCAATATTTTTGAGCTTACAGCTACTTTATCAGCATCTACATAAGCATCGTCGGTGGTGATAAAGGTTGTGTACCTCTTGTACCATTGCCAGCCGAATACAACCAATGCCACAATAACCAGGGTCAATGCAACATAGGCACGGATCCGCTTGCTTTTATTGTTTTTGTTCTCTTCCGTTGTTTCCATAATAGTTTTTAAATGGTGTTTCTGCCTTATTTGATTTGCTTCAGTATTGTATTGTATTTCAATCCATTGATAAACAAGCTCGTTGCTTCGCTTAGTCTTTTAATCAGATGGTCATTTTCTTCAATT
>DASVHX010000393.1:0-1664 GCA_036382355.1 Bacteroidales bacterium | reverse complement strand
AATGGAATGGCCTGATTTAATCGCTACTTTTGATCTGAAAACTATGACGCTTATACTGGTCGATCCTGTTAATCTTACCTATTACCAAGGAACCCTCTCAGAATATACCGATGGTGTGAAGGCATTTAAACTGTCGGCTCTCAAAGAATCTATGAATGGAATTCCTGAGGAGCAGGCAGTAGAATCGCAGAAAGTTTATGGTGCTCAAATCGAACATTATTTTAATATTCCTCAAACACCCCCTGGCAGTGTGAGCGTAAAAAAAACTGATATAGAACTCAAAATGGCAGGCTACCTCACTGCCAAATACGACATTTCGCTCAACGGTATAATGAAGGAGGAAGTGTGGATTGCATCGGGAATACAAGTAGGAGATGGATTCGACTGGAGTATCTTTAATCAATCCCTGAAAGCGACCGGTATCGAAGATAAGGCTCTTGTTTATATGAATTCACCTGAATACTTTGATTTGCTTAAAACCGGTTTCCCGCTCTGCCGTATAAAAACTTCGGATGGCTTACGTACTGAATTCCTGGTAAATAGCCTGGAAGAAAAAACCATACCTGATTACGAATTTTATACGCCTACTCTTTGCAAAAAACTAACCATCGCCGGATGGCTAGGACAGCAAATGGACAAAGAAGATGTTTACGACGACTATGAATAATGCCCGAAATAATCCTGAAAAGGAATCGAATAGGCGCCATCCTGCTGCACTAATGGATATCGAAAATGGCTTAGTAACGCCAGTTTCCTCATATTCAATTGAACTTCAGCGCCAACTGGTAAATTATTTATCCGCCTTTATGACGACCAGTCGCAACGATTTGTTCCGCCGCATTGCCAGCCAGCGAACACGGTACATTACAGTTGTGCTTGAAGATATCTTCCAATCGCATAACGCCAGCGCTGTTTTACGGAGTTGCGAATGTTTTGGCATTCAGGATGTTCACTTTATTGAAAACAAGTTTCAGTACGAGCTTAATCCCGATATTGCTTTGGGATCGTGGAAATGGCTTACACTTAACCGCCATGCCGATACCACTGATAATACAACCGAGTGCCTCAGTAAACTTAAAGCCCAGGGGTACCGTATTGTTGCCACTTCGCCGCATAAGCAGGATACAACGCCCGATAAACTCAACCTGGAAAAAGGCAAGATTGCACTTGTTTTTGGAACTGAATTAGAAGGATTATCGGAACAAGCCTTTGCTATGGCCGACGAATTCGTCAGAATTCCAATGGTTGGATTTACAGAGAGTTTTAACATTTCGGTTTCGGCAGCTTTATGTATCTATCAGCTTACGGATCGTCTCCGGAATTCTACCTTAAACTGGCGACTGGAAGATGACGAAACAATATCGTTATTGCTAGGTTGGATGCGAAACTCCATCAGGATGAGCCGGTCGTTGGAAAATAAATTTGTAGAAAACGTAATTTTTAATGCAAAATAAAAGATGGACACAATATTTATTTGCTATCTTTACAATAGATATTTCAAACAATTATCAAGCATATATTATTATGGGAAAAGGAGATAAAAAAACGAAGCGTGGAAAAATTATTCTGGGCTCTTTTGGTGTTCGTCGGCCTCACCGGCCAAAGGCGTTGGCTCCAGCCACCACCATAACTAAAAAAGTTGAGAAAACAAAGCCCGAAAAGCC
>DASVHX010000392.1:0-1697 GCA_036382355.1 Bacteroidales bacterium | reverse complement strand
GTGCCTAAGATATCAATAAATTGCTTGGGATGAGCTGATCGGCTCATCGGCCAGAAACGTGCTCCGATACCTCCGGCCATGATGATGCAATAATTGTTCTTGTTCATATATTTAGAATTGTTGTTAATCTCTATGGATTTAAATAGAATTTAGTGCATTTTGTATTTTATACAAATATAAAAATTACCCGGTTTGTTTCACGCTTCCACTGGAATTATTTCGGCCAGGGGATGGAACAAGTATAGTCGGTTATTGTTCAGGCACAAGCATTTATAACGTTTGCGCAGTTGTTGAATTTTCCGGAATTGGCGCCCATCGGGCAGAGAAAAAGTTGCATTGGGAGCTATTTCTTCTATGGTAAGTTTACGTCCGGGAGCATCGTAGGTTTTGAGTGTGCGTGTAAGTTGCAAATCTGTGCCGGTGGCTGCATGCGGATCGATAAAATAACTTTTAAGTGCAAACAGCAATTCCGAAGGGAACACCGCCTCGCTGAGAAAAGGAATCATCAATTCTGTATAAATAGCCTTCCATTCCCGTCCGTGTGGTTTGGCACGATGGCCACTTTTTTTCCATACCAGGAAATGAGCATATTCGTGTACGAAAACCACGAAAAATGTGTATTTGTTCAAATCGCCATTCAGCGAAATTACGGGAGGCTGCCCAGGCAAGGCACCTCTGAAATCGCCGAGTTTACTGCCACGGCTTCGTGTTATACGCAGGCGCAGGCCACCTTCGTGCAACCAGCCATGAACCGCATCCACACATTGCGGAGGAAGAAATTGGCTTAGTTTTTCGCGGTCATTTCCCATATGCGAAAGTATTCAAAGCAATATCTATGCGATTTGGCTGGTGTATAGAACATCCACAATCGCGGTGGTAGCGTTTGGTTGATTGATGATGCAGCTTGTGGGATTTTTTCTGCGAAGTACATCCGGAAAGAAGTAATAAGCTGAATGCCAGTAGTAAAGCGGTTCTTTTGTAGTGTTTCATGCATGATATATTCTTTCTCAAAAGTAACTAATTCAATCATTGACAGGGCTAAATTGATGTAGGAAACACGCATTTTCACCAAATAATGGTTAATTTAGCAAAAATATTCTGGTTAATGCAAATCATTTTTCATCTTGGCAGGTACCTCATGCTTATTGGCCAGGTATTCCGGAAACCCGAAAAACGGTCAATATATCACAGGCAAGTTTTGGTGGAGATGGAGAACCTGGGGCTCGATTCGCTTGGCATAGTAGCCATTGTATCGATTTTCATGGGTGCAGTAGTTACCATCCAGACAGCATTCCAAATCAGCAGTCCTTTTATTCCACTTTATACTATTGGATTTGCAACGCGACAATCGGTAATTCTCGAATTTTCGCCCACCATCATAAGTTTAATCCTGGCAGGTAAAGTTGGTTCGCGCATAGCTTCGGAAATCGGTACCATGCGGGTAACGGAACAGATTGATGCCCTGGAGATCATGGGAATAAACCCTGCTACTTACCTCATTTTTCCTAAAGTGATTGCTTCTGTGCTAATCAATCCGGTACTTATCATAATCAGCATGTTCTTGGCTATCGCAGGCGGCTGGGCAGCAGGTGTTATTACGGGACTGGTGAGTTCGCATGAATTTATATATGGAGTGCAGGCTTTTTTTAAGGTATATGATGTAATTTATGCGTTGATAAAAACAGTTGTTTTCGCAT
>DASVHX010000391.1:0-3643 GCA_036382355.1 Bacteroidales bacterium | reverse complement strand
TTCCCGAACGCATTTTATACTCCAGGGCTAACACCCTGAAGTTCCGCTGATCTTTTGCCTGGATAGTCGCGAAATCAGATTCCGTTGCGAGATAATTTACCACAAGCCGCTTTGCTACCTGAACTAAGAGCGCATTTTTACCCGAACTGAAATCGTAATCAGGCATAATATCTTTAAATGCCTGCTCTACGCAACTTTCGGCTTTAGATTTCATTACCTGGTAATATCCAGGATTAATATCTTGTCCAATATAAGGCCGGAACAATTGTTCCAGAACCTGGTGCACAACGGTGCCAAGTTGCATTGCGTCAATGGTATCTTCCACTTCATCGGGTTCTTTTATTCCCAGTATTTCCGAAAAGTAAAACTGGAGCGGACAGGTGAGAAAAATATTCAACCGGCTTGGCGAAAATCCACGATCGGGATCAGTAGCGCGTTCTGCAAGCCGTTCCAAAATTGTCGTAGATTTTTCGATACTAATTATAAAGTCAACAGAAGGTTTGGTAAGCGGGATTTCGGCAGTGCGTTGCAGTATATTGATTGAAGGGTTGTATGCGGGCAATTCGTGAAGCAACTGAGCAATGAACCTGCTTTTTTCGCCTCCGCCCATCTCATCTGATTCGGTATTGAAAATCAGCCAGGCATTTTCGCACCGTTGCAACAGACGATAGAAATGATAAGCGAATATGGCATTTTTCTCCTGATACCCAGGCAATCCAAACTTATTGCGGATGTCGGCAGGCAGAAATGAATTGGACAACTTACTTCCCGGCAACAAACCTTCGTTTGCCGAAATGAGTATGATATTTTTAAAATCGATGGTCCGGGTTTCGAGCATTCCCATTACCTGGAGCCCTTTAAGTGGTTCACCGTAAAATGGAACCGTTGATGCCATTACCATTTGCCTGATGATGGATTGCATCACGGCTACGCCAGGCTCCACCTGCATCTCTGATAACAGCAACCTCAGCCTGTTTGTGATCACAGCAAACTGAAACAGGTATTCCAAATCGAGCGTAGCACCACCTGATTGATTGGCATCTGTTTTTTCGCCAATGGCTGCATCGCGAAGCACAGTGATTACATTAGATAAAACCAGTAGTATTTTTGGAGATGTAATAGCCTGACCGTCGAAAAACGGATCGAGAGCTACGGCAAATTCCTTAATCATACCGGCAAAGAGATCTCTTGCATCGGCAGCAGACAAAAATACCTTTGCAAGCAGCGATTTCATGTCCTTCTTAACTGAACCATCTTGTTTTTTTTCGGCAAGCTGCCTTATCTGCGGATGGAAAAGGACTGCGTTGATATCGCGGTGGTAAAACCGGACGGTAATCTTATTATCAGTGGAAACGCGCGCGTATTTGGTGGTATTCACAACAAGATTGATGAGCGCTTCAATCAGTGAAGCTACCGGAGTATAACGTAATGGATAACCCATCGTTACGTTCAATTCGGAACATGTTTCCGGGAAAGAGTTAAGCACCGGCATCAACAGATTTTCGTCAACCAGCACCACGGCGGTTTCTGAAGCAGCATCATTAGAACCGGAAAGCAGGCCGGTAAGAATTTCACCAGCCACCTTGGCCTGACCTATTTGTTGGGCAACACCAATAACTTCGATGTTTTTCGTAACTATAGCAAAATCCTTGAAAACCCATTGCATTTCGCCGAATTTCCCTGATTTCCGGTATCCGCGAAGGAATTTACCTGCTTCCTGAACTTCAGTA
Source organism: Bacteroidales bacterium (assembly GCA_036382355.1). Lineage (GTDB taxonomy): Bacteria > Bacteroidota > Bacteroidia > Bacteroidales > DASVHX01 > DASVHX01. Next base: position 1,913 of record DASVHX010000391.1, on the reverse strand, counting down.
TTCATATAATATTCATCAGCATCCCAGCGTATTTCAGCCTTTCCCGACTTCAACAAATGGTCGATCAGGTACTTTTCGGATGAGGAAAGCGCGTTAAACCCGGCAAAAATCACATGATCCCACTCATCAAACGAAACATCGGCAACAGATTCGGCCAGCAGACGACATGCAAGGCCATGGTAAGCAAGGTGGCGTGAAGTAAGTGAAGTTGCGAATGCTTCGTAAATGCCGGCAAGGGAATTGTAAAACCTGATATATTGTTTCTCGGTGATTGTAAGTTCCTGCCCGGGCAAGTTCCAGTTTTCAATAGCTTTGGCCTCACTCAGGTATTCGAAAACATCACATGCTTTCACCATATAACGGTCGATTTCGTCAAAATCGGCCAAAAGCATATTTCCCCAGGGCATAAATTCATCGAAAGGACGGGCATCTTTTCCTTCGGCATCTGCATAAGCTTTGTAAAGATTAAACAACAGTGTAACCTGATCCGGAACAGTATAACCTGATTTCAGGCGGATAAAATCTTCGATGGCGAGAATATCCGGTGCCCATATTGGTATGGTTGTAGCTTTTGCAAGGTAGCGTCGCAGAAAAAGCCCTGCACGACGGTTCGGTAATATTACGGCAAGTCGCTTTCTGCCCAGGCCATGAGTCATCGCAATATATTCGGCAAGTGTTTCAAGGAATGGTTTCATCAGCGGTACAGCATCAATTACATGCGGCAGGATCGATAATCGGGAGCAATTGTTCAGCCATTTTCAGGCCATCAGGAGAACCCATATCGGCCCAATTGTATGGCTCATGGATGTAAACACCAATACGGTAGTTTTCGGCCAGTCGCAGATAAAGCTCTATGATTGGGAACGGTTTTGTTTTGCGTGAAAATGCGAAAATGGCCGGATCAATAATATGAATTCCACTAAATGCCATTGGAGTTAGTTTTCCGACGGCTCCTGTGACACGAACAACCTCGCTCGTTTTAGCATTCTGCCAGCCTTTTAAATAATTCTGTCCATCCAGGAGTAGTAGCCTGGAAGAATTCCTCCTGCTAACCGCCAGCGTAGCAAGATTTCCTTCAGCGTGGTGGTGTTCAAGCATTTGGTTTACATCTATATCACTCAAAACATCTACATTATAAACAAGGAAAGGCGCACCATCCGAGAAGAAACCTGCGGCTTTGAATAATCCACCACCGGTATCGAGCAATTTACCACTTTCGTCGGAAATAGAAATTTTAAAATCTTTAAACTCCTTGGTGTTAAGATAATCAACGACTTGTGCAGAAAAGTGATGAACATTAACGATAAAGGAACTTATGCCCTGTTTTGAAAGACGGTGAATGAGGCGACCAAGCATGGGCTGCCCTCCAATGGGCACGAGCGCTTTCGGCATGCCATCGGTTAGCGGTCTTAGCCGGTATCCAATGCCTGCTGCGAAAATCATTGCTTTCATTTATTATGAATTATAAGTTACTGTTTGTAAATTAAAATCTACGTTTATGCACTATTTCATTTTCATTTCACAGTAAGGGCTTTGTCCCAACTTAATACAGACGGGGAATATTAATGCTGATTATAATAAATGGAGTATCAGAAAAACATGAATTTTTATCCCTAACCTGGACAAGCCAGGACTAAAAAAAAGAAAAGAGAATTATTGTAAAATGCAAATTGTAAAATATAAAGTTCAAAGTTAATGGGCAGCATTCCTTTATTTATCTATTGACCATTATGTTGCTGATTTCCTGATGTGAGGTCCCTATATCAGTGAATTTAATATTAGAAAATTTTGTAGTTAAGCGTGATTGAATTTTGAATTTTGAATTTTGATATTACTGAAGTCTACATTAATAAATAGCATGCCAAATAAAACATCCATTTAAAAGATAAGGTGCTAAAGGCCTTTCCGATTTT
>DASVHX010000390.1:0-13230 GCA_036382355.1 Bacteroidales bacterium | reverse complement strand
TTAACAGAGTCATGATCCATGGCGTTCTTCATTTATTGGGGAATAAAGACAAAAAGCCGAAGGATAAAGTTCTGATGCGCAAAAAGGAAGATGATTGCCTTATATTTCTTCAATCACCAGGCAAGTAATCCTTGAAGCCTTCACCAAAGGCTCAAACTAACCTTTTCTTAGATATCCTATGCTGCCTCTATTTTTCGTAATTTTGCATTTCCATAGATTGGCCAACAGGCCTCATTGTTCGCTTAGTCCAAGAGTACAAGCTTTCCGGATTAAAACCGATTAATGTTACTTTGTTTCACGTGAAACGCTCAAATATGTTTAAAGAATACGACGTCATCGTAGTGGGAGCAGGGCATGCAGGAAGCGAAGCAGCTGCTGCTGCAGCTAACCTGGGTTCATCTGTGTTGCTTGTAACGATGAATATGACTACAGTTGCCCAGATGTCGTGCAACCCAGCCATGGGGGGAATTGCAAAAGGACAAATTGTAAGAGAAATTGATGCCTTGGGCGGCTTATCCGGAATTGTAACCGACCGCACAATGATACAATTTCGCATGCTGAACCGCTCCAAAGGTCCAGCCATGTGGAGCCCGCGAGCCCAATGCGACAGGGCAAGATTTACTGAAGAATGGCGATTGCAACTTGAGAAAATCCAGAATCTCGACTTCTGGCAGGATACCGCTGTGGTCGTTTTAGTGGAAGATAATAGGGTTGCGGGAATTAAAACTACAATGGGGCAACACATAAGAGCTAAAGCTGTAGTTCTGACTAATGGCACTTTTCTGAACGGAATTATTCATATCGGAACTAAAAGCTTTGGAGGAGGCAGGATGGGAGAAAAAGCCGTTACTGGCCTTACTGAGAACCTGATCGAGCTTGGTTTTGAATCAAAGCGGATGAAGACGGGAACTCCTGTTCGTATTGATGGTCGCTCAATCGATTTTTCGAAGATGACGGAACAACCCGGAGATGAACTTCCCGCTAAATTCTCGTTTGCAGATACGCCTAAGCTTACCCGCCAAAAAAGTTGCTATCTCACCTATACAAATGCAGAAGTTCATGCGATTCTCGAAACCGGCTTCCATGAATCACCCATGTTTACAGGGCGAATAGAAGGAGTTGGCCCGCGTTATTGTCCTTCAATCGAGGACAAAATTAAGCGCTTTGCTGACAAAAGCAGTCATCAGCTCTTCGTTGAACCGGAAGGGTGGAATACTGTAGAATATTACCTGAATGGTTTCTCTTCTTCCTTGCCTGAGCATATACAATTCGCTGCATTAAAGAAGATCAGCGGGCTTGAAAATGTGAAGATATTCCGACCTGGCTACGCTATAGAGTATGATTATTTCCCTCCTGTGCAGCTTAAGAATACACTTGAAACAAAAATAGTAACCAATCTATTCTTTGCCGGCCAGATTAACGGCACAACAGGTTATGAGGAAGCTGCCGCTCAGGGATTGATGGCAGGTATTAATGCCCACCTCAATGTACAGGAAAAAGAATCTTTTGTCCTAAAACGCCACGAAGCATATATAGGTGTTCTCATCGACGATCTGATAACAAAGGGCGTTGACGAACCATACCGGATGTTCACTTCCCGCGCAGAATATCGTATTTTGCTGCGCCAGGATAATGCTGATCTAAGACTAACACCGCTCAGCAATGCATTAGGCCTTGCTTCTGACGAACGTCTGACAAAGATGAATCAGAAACAAAAATCCATCAATGAACTCAAGGAATTTTTACTAAAAACTTCCGTAGCTCCTGAACAAATTGATAGTTATCTTCGACAAATTGACACCCCGGAACTTTCGCAAAAAACCAAATTAGCAGCAGTTCTACTTCGTCCACAGGTGTCGCTTAGCGAGCTTGTGGCACATCTTCCTTTCTTAGCAAGTTTTATAGCCGATCATGACGGGAATATGTCCGAAATACTAGAAGAAACTGAGATCCTGATGAAATACGAAGGCTATATTGCTAAAGAAGAAGAGATGGCTTTAAAGATATCCCGGTTTGATGATATATACATCAAACCAGATTTTGACTTCCAACAGTTGACATCGCTTTCCTGGGAAGCCCGCGAAAAATTCTCAAAAATAAAACCATCATCAATAGGCCAGGCTGCCCGCATTAGCGGAGTTTCGCCAGCCGACATTTCTGTATTACTTATTTATCTGGGAAAATAAATCATTTCTGTTCCACGTGAAACATAAAACCAATGGAGAGCCTCCACGCCTGCTTAGTATGTGATAATGAATCATTTACAACATTTTTAAACTGCCCGGATCACTTTCTTACCCAGGAAACCTTTACCATATGCAGATGTGATAAATGCGGTTTTCTTTTTACAAATCCACGTCCAGCGGCAAACGAATTGCCGGCTTATTATCAATCGGCCGAATATATCTCGCACAGCAATTCCCGCCAAGGAATCCAAAATATTCTCTATCAGTGGGTGCGCAAATATACACTTGGCCGCAAATACAAATTGATCCAAAACTATAAAAAGGGTTCATGCATTTTAGATATTGGCTGCGCTACCGGAGAATTTCTAAATTATTTTAAAAAAAGAAAATGGGAAACCTTCGGAATAGAACCTGACGCTCAAGCACGAAAAATGGGAATTTCTAACTACGCTCTAAATATCGAAGATGAGGGTTACCTACAGAAATTGCCTGAAGCCTCTTTCGATGTAATTACCATGTGGCACGTTCTGGAGCATGTTCCATTACTGAATGCACGAATAGCACAACTTCAGCGTTTATTATCATCGAAAGGAATCTTGTTTATCGCGGTACCAAACCCAGCTTCGGCAGACGCCAAACATTATGGAACTTTTTGGGCAGCATATGATGTGCCCCGGCATCTTTATCATTTTACACAGGACACAATAACATTTTTGTTTTCGAAATATTCTTTTGAGTTGATTCAGAAAATTCCAATGAAATTTGATTCATATTATGTCAGCCTTCTCAGCGAAAAATATATGCATGTCAGAAACAGATTTTTCAATGGAATATTAAGCGGTTTTGTATCGAATCGCTCTGCAAACATTTCCGGAGAATATTCCAGCATAATATATGTATTTCGCAAGGCTTCGGCTTAATTAAAGCCCTTCTGGCGCACGACATTGCTTTTGTAATATCTTTACCTAAAATGAGACAGATCGTTGATTGTAGCGCATGAATTTTCTACTTCGTTATTCATTTGTAAATCAATTTCTTAAATAGATTTTTTACAAATATGCTTACACCACGTATTTTTCGCAAGTATTTATTCGTTTGGTTTTCTGCTACGGCCATTTCCCTTTTTCTGGCTTTTGGACTTCAACTCCATTATAAAATTCATAATGATCCCGCGCGCATATGTGACCGGCTGAATTCACAAATGCATGTTCACGAAATTTCCCTTGACAAAAACCTGAAATTAGTTGCAGCGCGATACAAACAAAAAAATAAGACTAACTTTAGTATTTTGCTCGATTCGTTAAATAAGGAGGGCTACAATTTTCTGATATTCGAAAACAATCAGTTATCACAATGGTCCACCAACACAATTCCTATACATCAACAATTCGACAGCCTGCAATTTGCAAATAGAATTATTATTCTCAATAATGGATGGTATCTCATCAATAAATACAAGATTAACAATTCTATTATTATCGAAATCCAATTAATAAAAAATCAATATAAATTTGAGAATGATTATCTGGCCAATTCATTTTCATCGGCGTTTGATGCACCGCCCGGCATAACGCTTTCAACTAAATCCGGGAAATACAATATATTTTCTTCACAACACAAATTTCTTTTTTCGCTTCAATTTAACAAGCAATCGCCTTATACCGATAATGTATTATTCTTGTTAATATTCCTCTATCTCATCTTCACCTTTTGCCTTTTGAATTTAATTTTCACATTGTATTTATCTTTTATTTCATACGTCAAAAATCGTTGGCTATTATTATCAGCATACATTATTGACATTCTCATAATAAGATTTATAATTCTCTATTTCGGAATACCACACGTAATATATCAGTCGCAATTATTCAGTCCCTTGTTCTACGCATCATCCAGCCTCTTACCTTCGTTGGGCGAGTTTCTGATTGATGCACTTTTTGCCTTATTTCTTGCCGTTATATTTTATAAATACTTTCATATAAAAAGACCTTTAATACTTTTAAAACATTGGTATAATTATCTTCTCCTTCTATCAATTTATTTGCTCGCTACACTATTATTTTACTGGATAATAGTATTGCTGAACAGCCTTGTATTAAATTCAAATATTTCCCTGAACTATTATAATATACTGGGATTTACGCAGCAGGGAATTGTAAGCTTTATTATTACAGCATCTCTTATCCTTTCTTTTTTTCTGATATTAACAAGGCTTACGGCTTTTTCTCTATTCCTGAAGAAATCGCTCATTATTCAATGTGCTTTTGCTTTAGCAGCATCAGGTTTATTTTACTTCTTCACCCAATTTTCACCTAATGATAAATTAATTTATAGTGCATTTTTATTCTTAATCCTGATTGGAAATTGTTACTTTATTAAAAAGCATCATTTCCTTTTTCCATCCAGAAATGCTACCATATACTTTTTATTTGCAATGTCTGTAATGTGCACATATTCCCTCGACAGTAGTAAGAATGCAAAAGAAAAGGAGGAGCGGAAACTTATTGCAATCAGGCTTTCCGAAGATCGGGATCAGTTGGCTGAATATTTTTTCGGTCGCATAGAGCAAGTCATTCACAAAGACGATAGCCTACAGAAATTAATTACACAGGCTAGTAAAGATGTAAATTCCGAAAATACTGTTGTTAAATACCTTCAGAAATCTTATTTTTCTAATTATTGGTCAAAATATACGCTTCAATTTACCATTTGTTACCCGGGTAAAAAACTTAGCGTAAAACCAAATAATTATATCATAGATTGCTCAACGTATTTTTTACAATTAACCGACCGGATTGGCCAGCCAACAGGTTCGCCCCAATTATTTCACCTTTCCGAAGGATATGATATTACCAGCTACCTTGCTGCTTTGCACTTCTCTCAGCAAAAGGATCATATTCCTCATCCTGTTGACATTTATATTGAAATAAGCTCAAAAAATGCGCCTCAGGATTCTGGTTATCCGGAATTATTAATGGATAATTCACAAAAACAATCTATCTCAAATATTTCAAATTATTCTTATGCGATTTATTCAAATGGCGAACTTGTAAAAAATGTCGGTTCTTATTTTTATAGTTTCTCACAACCTAAGTTTAAAGTTTCTAACGATTTCGAATTTTTCAGTCAAAATGGTTATAATCATTTATATCATCATGTAAATTCAACAACAGTATTGATTTTAAGCAGGAGAAATTCAGGATTTACGGATGTAATAGCTCCATTTTCTTATTTCTTCATATTCTTCAGTGTATTTTTTCTGCTCATTTTTATGTTGCTTCGCTTTTCACTGCAGATAAACTTCGCGATTCAAAGTTTCAAATTTAAACTTCAACTAGTCCTGATATCGATTATTCTCATTGCTACTGTGGGAATTGGCAGTGTAACGATTTATTATCTTGTTAATATTAACATTAATAAAAACAAAGATATTCTCACTGAAAAATTACACACTGTCCTCATCGAAATTGAAGATAAATTTGGTAATTCTCCTGAACTTACGCCGCTTTTGAGTGACTCACTTTCCAGTCAGTTAACAAAATATTCTGATGCCTATTTTACGGATATCAATATGTACGATCCGAAAGGGAATTTATTGGTATCGTCGCGCCAGGCTATTTTTGATGAAGGATTAATTGCCGGTGTAATGAATGCAAATGCATATTCGCAACTGTCGAATGGCCGGAAAACATTGGTTATCCAAAGCGAATCCATTGGGAAGTATCAATACCTTTCAGCTTATATTCCATTCCGCAACAGCAATAATAAACTGATCGGATACCTCAATCTGCCCTATTTTGCCAGGCAGACATCGCTTAAACAAGAGATATCTACTTTCCTGGTAGCTTTTACCAATATATACGCCATACTCACAGCACTGGCAGTCGTGCTTGCATTAATTATTTCCAATTACATTTCGCGTCCGCTAAAGCTGATAAGCGAGAAGCTCGGGAAGGTAAAACTTGGTAAAACCAACGAAAAGATCAACTGGCAAAGGCAGGATGAAATAGGAGTATTGATTGCCGAATACAACCGCATGATTGAAGCATTGTCCGAGAGCGCCGAATTACTTGCCCGATCGGAGCGCGAGAGCGCATGGCGCGAAATGGCCAAGCAGGTAGCACATGAAATTAAAAACCCACTGACACCTATAAAACTAAGCGTTCAACATTTGCAAAAAGCTTATGATGAAAAAGCACCTGATTGGGAAATCAGACTGAAGAAATTCACACATACACTCATTCAGCAGATTGATACCCTGGCTGCCATTGCTACAGAGTTTTCCGACTTTGCTAAAATGCCGCAGGCAAAGAATAAAAAGGTCGACCTGGTTTCAGTTATACAGACTGCCATTGTCATTTTTGGCGAAACGCCTGGTATCTCCATTCATTTTAATGAGACTGGTTCACATTTTTATACCTGGGCCGATGAGAAGCAGTTATTACGTGTTTTCAATAATCTGATTAAAAATGCCATACAGGCCATTCCAAATACTAGAAAAGGAAATATTGAAATCGGGATAACCCAACAAAAATCAGAGATTCACGTCAGTATTGCGGATAATGGAACCGGTATTCAGGAGTCTGAAAGCGAAAAAATATTTTCTCCCAACTTTACAACAAAATCCGGAGGTTCAGGTCTTGGTTTATCGATAGTGCAGAAAATAATCAGCCAGGCCGGGGGTCGTATTTGGTTCGATTCAAGTAGAAACGAGGGAACAACTTTCAATCTGACAATACCTGTTTATAATGAAAAACCCTGAACAGGAACAGCGTTGCATTTGATGCCGATTTGTCATTTGCCGATGCACTGTTCAATTTGATTATATTTGCCTGTCGCAATACAATACTTGCCTTTGAACCCACTCAAACAATTCGCCGGACAAACAGCCATCTACGGAGTTCCTACCATTGTAGGCAGATTTTTGAATTACTTGCTGGTACCAATGTATACCCGTGTTTTCCTTACAGCCGAATATGGCGTGGTGAGCGAATTATACGCTTATGTTTCTTTCCTTTTCGTATTGCTGACTTACGGAATGGAAACTGCATTTTTCCGTTTCGCACAGGAAAAACAACATCGGGCATCGGTCTACAGTACCGCTTTGCTATCGCTCCTAAGTACATCCGCTATATTCGTATTTATGGCTGTTATTTTCTCGGGGAGTATTGCCGATTGGCTCGATTATAGTAACCACCGCGAATATATTATCTGGTTTGCGCTTATCCTGGCATTCGACGCTATTTCCAGCATTCCATATGCCAACCTTCGCAAGGAAAACAAAGCGCTCAAATTTGCTCTTATCAAAACCATTAATATATTCATCAATATAGGCCTCAACCTGTTTTTTATTCTGTTATGTCCATATCTGTTGCTTCATTCGCACAGTGTATTGATTCTAAATTCGGTTCAATTCCTGTATAATCCCGCAGTAGGTGTAGGTTATATTTTTATCTCCAACCTTGTGGCCAGTGCAGCCACACTTTTAGTACTCAGTGGCGATTTGCTAAAGGTTCGCCTTGCCATTAACGGCCTGCTTTTAAAACAAATGCTGAAATATGCCTGGCCATTACTGCTGTTCTCGTTTGCCGGAATCATTAATGAAACTTTCGACCGGATTATTTTGAAACATTTGCTCCCCGAATCCTCAAATCCTATGGCTCAGCTGGGAATTTACGGTGCATGTTACAAGATTTCCATCCTGATGACGCTTTTTATCCAGACCTACCGTTATGCTGCCGAGCCATTCTTTTTCCAAAAAGCTAAATCAACTGATGCCAAAGTATTATATGCAAATATGATGACCTATTTTGTGATAATTTGCACTTTCATTTTCGTTTGCGTGATGCTATATATCGACCTGGTAATGCATTTTGTTGGAGAGAAATACCGCGTCGGAGCACCGGTGGTTCCCATTCTGCTATTTGCCAATTTATGCCTGGGTGTTTTTTACAACCTCTCCATTTGGTTCAAACTCACTGATAAAACGATTTATGGCGCTTTTATCTCCATCTTTGGTGCTGTGGTTACACTTGTCCTTAATTTCGTGCTCATTCCGGTGATAGGAATTATGGGTGCTGCCTGGGCAACATTAATCTGCTATGCATCCATGATGGTAATTTCCTATATCATTGGACAGCGATTCTATCCTGTTAAGTACGATATTCCCCGAATAATCGGGTACCTAATCCTGGCTATTTTTATTTACAAAACCAGCCAATGGGTGCATTTACATGGCCTCTTGAAATATGGATTCAGCACGCTGCTGCTGCTAATCTTTACAGCGGTTATCGCGTTAACAATGATAAAATCCAATATCCGAAAGGCCTGATAACCAGCTTAGCGCTTGCGCAGATCGATTCTCAATTTTTAGTACTTTTGTGCAGTGGTAATCCTTGCCCACTATAAACTGCATTTATTCGCTTATTCACGATCCCATGACTATCAGAATTGTTAATCATTCACCCTTTCTTCTTCCAGCATATGAAACCGATTTTTCTGCCGGAATGGATTTGAAGGCTCTTTTAGAAATACCTGTAATTCTGAAACCTTTACAACGTGCTTTAATACCTACCGGATTGTATATTGAACTACCTGTTGGGTTCGAAGCCCAGGTAAGACCACGAAGTGGCCTGGCAGCCAAACATGGCATTACCGTGCTCAATTCGCCCGGAACTATTGACGCTGACTATCGTGGAGAAATAAAAGTGATTCTTGTTAATTTATCCGACGAACCATATAGTATACAACATGGCGACAGGATAGCCCAGTTGATCATTTCGCGCCACGAAAAGATTGCATGGGAACAAGTAGAATTATTGAATGCTTCGGAACGTGGAGAAGGCGGATTTGGACATACCGGAAAACAATAACCAGTAAAAAGCGTTAGCTGAAGACAAACTCGTTTTTCGGTAATAATTGTGCAATAATTTAAGATAATAAATGAAAAAGTCCCTCTATATACTTTCACTGCTTGTGATATTCTCATCACTTTCTCCTTTACAAGCACAGAAACGTACTAATAAAAATAAGGAAACCAAAAAGCAAACCGACGATCCTTCCCGAAAAAGCATGGCTTCAACAGCTATTTTTATCGAAGCCAATAAGGCCAAAATGATAGGCGATACGGCTACGGCTATCAAGTTATTCAACACTTGTATCCTGGCCGATCCTTCCAATGATGCAGCCTACTATGAATTAGCTTCCTTGTATAACGATAGTAATGATCCTACTACTGCAACACAACTGGCTCAAAAAGCCTATGAACTTGATGACAAAAATCCATGGTATGGTTTATTACTGCTTGATATATACCGCCAAAACGGAAATAATGATGCGGCTGTTAAACTGGCACAAGATCTCGTTAAGGAAAGTCCTGAAAATCCTGATCTGTTGTTCGAACTGGCAGACATATACCTTACGCAGGAAAAATATAGTGATGCGATAAAAATCTACGATAAAATTGAAGAAAGGATAGGGATCTCAGAGGAAATATCTGTTCAGAAACAGAAAATTTATCTGGCAGAAAAAAAGCCAGGGAGAGCTGCTGATGAAATGGAAAAGCTTGCTGCTGCCTTCCCCGGGGATAGTCGCTACCAGGCTCTGCTTGCCGAAATGTATATGAAAGCCAAAATGCCCGAAAAAGCACTGGTTGCTTATAATCGGTTAGCTGAAATAGATCCGGGCAATCCTTACATTCATATTTCGCTTGCCGATTTCTACCGGCAGCAGGGAGATAAAAAGCACGCATTTGAAGAATTAAAACTTGGCTTCGCCAATCCTGCACTGGATATCGATACCAAGATAAGGGTAATGATAACTTATTACTCTCTTTCTGAGATATACGACGAAATGAAAATTGAAGCCATCGAATTGGCACAAATATTAATAGCCACGCATCCTGATAATCCAAAGTCGCATTCCATGTATGCTGATTTCCTGGTGAGAGATAAAAAATTCGAAGAAGCCAGAGTTGAATATCGCAACGTATTGGCTTTGGATAGCAGCAAATATGTTGTATGGGAAACAGTGTTGCAACTCGATGCCCAACTGTCTGATTTTACAGCTCTGGAAAAAGAAAGTACCAGTGCAATCGAGCTATTCCCTTTACAGCCATTATCATACCTACTTAATGGTGCTGCCAACACACAGCGTAAAAAATATACCGGGGCCATCCAAAGCCTGGAAGCCGGCATAAAATTAGTAACCGATAACGATGCCCTGCTTGCACAATTCTACGCTTACCTCGGCGATGCGTATAATGCAATAGAAAATCACGATGCCTCGGATCAGGCTTATGAACGATCGCTGAAACTTAGCCCTAACGATTCGTATGTACTGAATAACTATGCTTATTACCTTGCACTCAGGGGTAAAGATTTGGATAAGGCCGAGCCAATGGCTAAAAAATCAACTGAACTCGATCCCAAAAACTCATCGAACCTAGATACTTATGCATGGGTTCTTTACAAATTTGGTAAATATTCCGAAGCCGAAACCATGATTCTGAAAGCGCTGGAGATAGACGGTAAAGCCAGCGCAATTATTCTGGAACATTACGGCGACATTCTATATAAACTCGGGCAAATGGATAAAGCCTATGAATATTGGCAAAAAGCATTGGCAGCAGGCAAAGGATCAGATTTTCTTGAGCAAAAAATCAAAGAAAAAAAACTCTATGAATAGGTTAAGACCAGTAATAAAACTGCTCCTCATTTTCGTAATTCCTTTAGCTATACTGCAGCAAGGCTGTTCTACTGCACGCCGCGCTATAAAGGCTCCGCTGAAAGAAGAGGGCTCTGACTATCTTTTCGGAAAACTGAAGAAAAGTGAAATTCATTTTTCTGACCTCTCCGCTAAATTTTCGGCCGAATATACTGTGGATAAAAAGAAAACATCCCTCTCGGGTCAATTAAGGATTAAGCACGACAGTCTTATCTGGATATCCATTTCGCCTATCCTTGGTATAGAAATGGCGCGCATGGAGCTCACCAACGATTCTGCGAAATACATCAATAGAATAGGGTCCACTTACTTTCTACGAGACTTTAAATACATAAATGAACTTCTCAATAAAACACTCGATTTTGATATGGTTCAGGCGTTTTTACTGGGTAACGATTTTTCATTTTACGAAAATGGCAAGTTCAGAGCCAGTATCGATAAGAGCAGTTATAAACTTATAACAGCCGAACGGCATAAACTAAAGAAATACCAAAGGCAAAATGAAGAAGTGCCCAAAATTCCGATACAGCATATCTGGCTTGATCCTTCAAACTTCAAAATAACGCAGGTACTCGTGAAGGAAATTGAAAATGACAACCGTAAATTTGAAGCAGATTATGAAACGTTTCAGCAAATCGGCGGACAGCTTTTCCCTACTAAACTAAGTTTTGATATTGAAACAGGTACTAAAAAAGTGAAAATTAAGGTGAGCTACTCCAAGATTGTTATTGATCAGAAACAGAGCTATCCTTTCAGGATACCCGAAAACTACAAACCAATACAGAAAATCGTAAAATCCCACTAACTAAATTTAAACCACCCGACTGCTGCACCAGATATGGTAAACCGTTATTCTAATATCCTGCTATTTTTGATCGTGCTAGCCTTATTACCCTGCTTTGCAGATGCTCAGAATGCTAAAACCAAATTAATCCAGAAGAAAAAGAAGATTGAGAAAGAGATAAATCAGACCAATGATCAACTCAACAGAACAAAGAAAGATAAGCAGGCGAACCTTAATCAGCTGCTACTGCTGAACAGCAAGATTGTTAAGCGTGAAGAACTTATTACAACCATTAATACCGAAGTGGATGGTCTTGGTCGTCAGGTAAATTCTCTTTCGGATACCATAACCCGCTTATCGGGAGAACTTCAGAATTTGAAAAAGGAATATGCCCGAATGATTTATTCCGCAAATAAAAACAGGAATGCTTACAGCCGGCTGATGTTCGTTTTTGCTTCGCACAACTTTAACCAGGCCTACCAGCGGCTCAAATATTTTCAACAATATAGCGCTTACCGACAGGCACAAGTTAACCTGATCGAAAAAACACAAGTTTCTCTCAGCGCCAAAAAGAAAGAGATTGAACACGTGAAAATTTCAAAACTTTCCTTAGTTCAACAACAAGAGCAAGAAAAACAGCAACTTACCCAGGAAAAGGATCAGAAGAACACCGCTATCCGTAAGCTAAGCAATAAAGAGAAAGAATTACTGAAAACATTGCATGAACATGAGCAGGCTGCTAACCAGTTGCAATCGGCTATTGAAGCCCTGATAGCGGAAGAAATGCGTAAAGCTGAAGAGCTGCGGAAGGTAGAAGCAGCACGCAAGGCTTCATTAGCGCGCAAAGCAGCAATAGCGAGCAAAGAAAGAGAAAGTAGTTCTAAAAATAAAACTTCCAAACCAGCGGTAAAACCAATATTAAGCACTTCCACAAAGACAACGGTAAAGGAACCTGCAAAATCGGAGGCCGCAAAAGAGCCAACGCTTGAACTTACCCCAAAGCAAGCCACTCTTTCCCATAACTTCGCTGATAATAAGGGTAAACTCCCCTGGCCCGTGGAGCGTGGTATAATTTCATCCTCTTTTGGCGAACATGCGCATCCGCTCTATAAAGATATTAAAATAAAGAACAATGGAATAGACATTATTACAAGTAAAGGCACAAAAGCCAGATCTGTTTTTGACGGCGTGGTTTCCAGCGTAATTTCTATCCCCAGTATGCACAGCATTGTAATCATCCGCCATGGCGATTATCTCACTGTGTATGCCAACCTGGGCGAAGTATACGTAAAAAAAGGCGAAGCCGTTCATATCAGGCAGCCTATTGGTCAAGTTTATACCGACCCGTCAAATGCCAAAACGATGATTCAATTTCAAGTATGGCATAGCACCGCGCTTATGAATCCGGAGATTTGGATTGCCCGGTAAATGTTTAAATGGAAACCACCATAAAACTTAACTATTTATTTTACCTTTGCAGCAATTTATTTCACCACTGATAAACACGTTATTACGATGATAAGTTATGTATTGATC
>DASVHX010000389.1:0-5237 GCA_036382355.1 Bacteroidales bacterium | reverse complement strand
GAAGTTGGGAAAAAGAAAAACTTTAAATGTCAGACATCCTGGCCTGATACGGATATATGCATGAAAATAAATACACTGCCGGGAATAAATTCACCGGGTCAACCAATAAGGCCTCTCCTATTCACAATAAGAGTTTTATCTTTGAGTGACCAATTCGCCAATTATTATGAAGAAGCTGATTTTATTGTCAATAATTTTTTTATTCTGCCTCCATTTAAATGCACAGAAAAAAATAAGGCAGCCTATTGATACCATTGGCTTTGCTACTAAAGCATGGCAGATGGATTCCATTGTAAAAAGGATTGACAGAACCTATGGTTCATATATTGACTCGGTAAACAAACTAAACATGCTGAAGGAAAATACTGCTTTCAGGCTCGCTGTTTGTCCGCACGATGATTATTTGTATGCCGGATTTTTATATGAGAGCGTGATATCGCATATCAAGGCGAAAACCGTTATCATTTTTGGTGTGGCGCATAAGGCGAAAAAGTTCAATGTGGAGCAAAAACTGGTGTTCGACAGTTTTGATGAATGGAAAGAACCTTATGGAAACAGTAGAATTTCCCCTTTACGCGAAGATATCATTAAAAATTTGCCCAAAGATGATTACATAATTCACGACAGTTTGCAACAGGCCGAACATTCGGTTGAAGCAATTGTGCCGTTCCTTCAGTATCATAACCGCGACGTTCAGATTATTTCAATCCTTATTCCCTACATGAATTTTGGTACGATGCAAAAATATTCAATGGATATTGCGAAGGTTATTGTTCATGTAATGAAGGAAAATAAATTGAAGTGGGGCAAAGATATCGCACTTGTGATTTCGAACGATGCCGTTCATTATGGCGATACAGATTGGGGCGGCAAGAATTATGCAACTTATGGCTGCGACACTGCCGGATATGAAGAGGCAGTGAATCACGAAAATGAAATTATCAGTAATTCATTGCTTCCTTTGCTTGATACTGCACGTATCCATAAATTTTTCAACTATACGGTACAGCCCGGAAACTGGCGCGATTATCAATGGCCATGGTGCGGGCGTTACAGCGTGCCTTTCGGATTATTAACCGGAATGTACCTGAGCCAAATCAGTGGAGCAGAAAAACCTGAAGGAATAAAAATGGGATATTCCACAAGTATTGCTCATAATCCTTTGCCTGTTGAAGATCTGATGATGGGGAAAACAGCTATCGCTACGCTGCATCACTGGGTAGGTTATGTTGCGATTGGGTATAAATAATTTTTTTCGCACATCTGCCTACTGGCGGGGACTTAGCTTTGTAACTCCCTCCGGTCGTGAGGTCGCTATGTTACTCCCTTCGGTCGTGAGGTCGCTTCGCTCAGTTCGCTGAACTCACTTCATGTGGTATTCATAACGCCAGCGGCCATTGAATGTTACAAACATTCTTTTAATCAATACGCATCAATTACAAACTGGAGTGAGCGGGAATGTTGTATCTACCCTTCTTTGATTCCAGCCAGTTTCCAAAGCCAGAAGCAAAGGTAAGAGGTAACAATACATCCAACAACATTGAGCCATAGTGGCAATAGCCAGCCCGAAATTAAAACAGGAACTGCTGTCACCAGCCTCAACAGGTGCATTAATGCCACCACTCCGAAAATGCTACCTGCAATGCGTAAACCAAGATTCTTTGCTAACATATATAAAATCTTTAAAAATGAATAATATTATGTTATAGCACTCAAGCTTAGTGTATTCCTGTGCTCTTCGCTGTATTATCTTTCAAATGTTTCTTTTTACTGGTGTCAATAATTTCTGGAAATCAAAAGAAACATGCATAACGTTTTGCTTTACCCGTTGGCAGGGTTTGTAAATATATACTATTTTTTTAATGTTACATACATTCTTTGATTGAGGACGCACCAGTTGCAAACTGGCGCGAGCGGGTAAAGCTAATCGCCCTGGCATTCCTCAAATCCAGTTATTATTCGATTTTCTCAATCCTGGAGGTTATGCGCGAAAGGGCTTCGTTCAGTTTTTCTTCGGGAGCAATAATGTTATAATCGCCCCAGAATGCTTCATCGTAAACATAACTGGCATCGGAAAATACAACATTTGGTTTGATCACTTCCTGCTTCCCGAAACGGGTAACATTAGCTGTATCGATATGGCAGGTGGCCGTTTCGAGGAAAGTACTGAAGTTGTCGAACGATAAATGATTGCGGGTGCGGGTTTTCAGGGTTATATCGCACCTGGCATGATTAAGATAATACCGGCCGTTATAACTCATATAACTGATGGAGTATTTGATTTTTTCAAGCTTAACAATGAGTTTCCGGCTCTTTTTAACAATCAGGTAGCTTGCAGCCTGGTTCAGGTATTTGGGATTGATTTCGAATTCAGCGCCAAGTATGGCAAAACTCTCCTTGTCGATAAAAAGTGTCCCGGTATAAAGCGGTTCTTCAACCTGCTTCTTCTGCACGAAAGTGATGGCATATACATTTTGGGAATTATATGAAACGATATCTGCATAAGAGTATGTGTAATCCGCGAATTCAGATTCATCCATAAAGGTGGGAATACATTTAACGATATCAAGTTGCAGGCTGGCCAGTATCCCGGCTTTAAGTTTCAGCCGGGCAGTATCACTTTGATTGATGTTCAGAATATTCCTCGATTTGAGAAGTTTCACCTGGTCGGATTGTTCGTTGAATTCAAAAGACGATTTGAAGACTTTAAGAACAGCTTCGGAATAACTGAGCACACGCCCGTTTTTCTGAACGCCTTCGCGGTAAAAGGTTGTCATATAAACGGGGTTCAGGCTATTGTTTACCAGTCGTTGCTGCATGGCTTTAGCTACAAGGGCTGCCGGATCCACATATCGGATAATAACTTCCTGTATTGAAATTACCCTGCGTTCAAGAAACAGATCGACCCTTTGTTCATTTAATAACCGTATGGGTATTTTCTGGTTCTCGTACCCCAGGTGCGATACGGAAAGCGAAGAACCGGCGAATTTTGCAGGAAGTTTTACAATAAAGAAACCATCGGCATTGGTGATGGTTCCTAGATTTTCCTCCTGGATACCAATGGATGCGTATGGAACAGGCTTTTTATCCTGGTTGTCGAAAACATGGCCCTTGATAATAATATTACTGACGGTATCCGGAGCAGCTACAGGAGTTTGATCTGAAATCTGCATTTCCGCGGTTACCGGGTAAATTAAAATATGCTGGTCGATTACTTTGAAGGCTAGGCGGGGATTATCGAGGAGCTTTTCGAGAACTTGCTTCAACGGAAGGTTATCGGCTTCCAGTTTTACGCGTTTATCGCTTTCAACAGCCTTACTGTCGTATACAAAAAAACAATCGGCTTTATCGGAAATGATGTTCAGGGCATTGTACAGCGTTGTATGCTGCCGCTCGATGGTAATCGTTTTTTCCAATAATTGTTCCTGACCGAAAGCTGTATTAGCCGAAAACAAAACGAGTCCGATAAGCAGCATCCATACTGAAAAGAAAGAAAAAATATGAGCAGCTTTACGGTTGGTTTTCCGTTGCGCCGACCTTGTTATCCAATAGCAGAATGGAATCATTTTTTGTTTGGCTTTTCAGATTTAGCGTCTGGCAGATCAGTTCAGTAATTGTACTGATCGAATCGTTGTTAAAGGTTACTGTCAGCCTTCGTTTCCCCGTTTCCTTATCCGCAATTACAAATATAGCGTTGAAATTTCGATTTAGTACACTTATAATGTTTTCGAGGGTTTCATCTTTGAACTGCATGCGTTTAGTATACCACGACAGCGCGTCGGCAGGCGAGCGTTTGGATTTAATAAAATTGTTGTTCACAGAAGTGATTTTTTCGCCGGCAACCACAAGTTGCTGCTTAAGCGGGTTGCTTTTCAGCGTCACTTTCACCTTCCCACGATCTACAAGCAACTCAAAATTACTGCCATCGGTTGTTTTCACGTTAAAGGCTGTTCCCAATACCTGTATAAAAGCATTTTCTGTTTCTATAATAAAAGGCTTGCCGGGATCGGGGGCAATGTCGAAAAAGGCTTCACCATCAAGTTCAACATTCCTGGTCTTTTGGGCAAATTCTTTTGGAAAAGAAAATGAAGAATTTTGGGCAAGGTAAATAACCGAGCCATCTGTAAGGGTTGTAATCAATGTATTTCCCTTATTTCCTGTTTGCAAATTCACCATTTCGCTTTTCGGTTTGCGATTTAAGCCTATATAAACAATTGCACCGGCAGCTACCAATATGAGTGCTACGGCTGCTGCACGCATGAGCGTCATCGTGTAATTGCGATTCACCGATCCATTCACAGGAATCAGTTGTTCATCATCCAGGCGGGTATATAGCTTGTTCCAGGCTTTGCGGGTGTCAGGTATTTTATTACCGGAAAATTTATTCATCAAATTCCAATGTTCTTTCATTTCGTCTATTAATAATTTGTTTTCCGCAGAAACAAAAACCTGCTTTTCAAAACCGGTAAGCTCTGCTTCGTCCATTTCGCCGCTCAGATACCTTGCGATGAGTTGGATATGTTGTGGGTTATTTTCATCTAGTCTCATGGTCAAAAAAATTTAATTGGCTATGATGCCAGTGTTTTGTAGTCTTTGAGTGTTTTCCTGAACAGTTGTAATGCTTTCCCCATATCTGCCTCTACTGTCTTTATCGAAATGGAAAGAATTTCGGCAATTTCCCTATACTTTTTCCCTTCAAATCTATTCAGGCGAAATACCCGGGAGCATCGTTCAGGCAGTTGTTTAAGCGTTTCATCAATTACTTTGTTGAGCTCCTTGTATCCAATTTCATCCGGTTGGTTTATGAACAACGCTTCCTGATTTTCATTTTTCAGGACCTCGGCATATTTCTGCCTGATGGCAATATGTTGCAGATAATGAAGTGCATTGTTTCGGATAGATTGATACAGGTATGAATTTAGCGATAGCTTGAGGGTGAACGATGTTCTGTTTTTCCAAAAATTATAGAAAAATTCCTGTACGATGTCTTCTGCTGTGTCCATATCCTTCAGAAACGTATATGCAAAATGGCATAAAGGTTCATAATACTTAGTAAAAAGCCGTTCAAATTCCTCAATGTCACCACCTTGAATTTTCCTCTGTATGTAGAAGTCATTAAGGTTCATAGTTATTTCTCTGGTATAAAAACAAAGTTAACAAATCGATGGTTTAAGTGCGTAAAGTAATTAAAGTGCCGGGAGTACCTGGAGTAATTTTTCATTGCTTGACAATTTTTT
>DASVHX010000388.1:0-6556 GCA_036382355.1 Bacteroidales bacterium | reverse complement strand
TAACCCATGGGATGGAGCACGTTAAATCCTTTGAGACGCTTGAAACGTGCATAAATATCGGAGGCAATATAGCCCAGCGGGTGACCAACATGCAGGCCTGCTCCCGACGGGTAAGGAAACATATCAAGGACATAAAACTTCGGTTTCCGGGTATCAATCTCTGCTTTAAAGGTTTTATGATCAAGCCAGTACCGCTGCCATTTTTTTTCAATCTCAGTAAAATTGTACTCCATCTCGGGTAAAGTTTAGATATCTGTATGTCGCCTCAATTCCGATGTTATGCCGGCGTAAGAATTTGAGACTGCGAAGTTAGCAATTCCGGAGCTAAAAATTACCATTGCAGTGAGGAGTAGCCCATGGCTTCATATATTTTCGTAATTTCGTGTCCTCGAAAAAAATCATGTCCAAGCCTGAGGAAAAATTTAACAAACGCCGTTTACGCGCATCCTACGTCACTTCGGTGGTAAGTATTGCATTGGTGCTGTTTATGCTTGGTTTGCTAGGCCTTATTGTGTTTCATGCCCGGAAGCTCAGCGATTATGTGAAGGAAAACATCGGATTTTCGATCATCATGAAAGAAAATGTTCCGGAATCGAATATCCTGATTTATCAGAAGGCATTGAGAGCCACTTCATTTGTAAAATCTACAGAATACATCACCCGCGAGCGTGCTGCCGCTGAGTTACAAAAAGATCTTGGGGAAGATTTCGTTGACTTCCTGGGGTATAATCCTCTCTTACCATCGATAGAAGTCAGCCTGAAAGCCGATTATGCCAACAACGACAGCCTTAAGCTGATAGAGCAGTATGTTTTGGGCAACAGTCAGGTAAAAGAAGTTTATTACCAGAAATCGCTGGTGGATATGGTAAACCAGAATGTACGCAAGATAAGCATGGTGTTATTTGGGTTCAGCATGTTGCTGATGCTGATATCAGTAGCGCTTATCAACAACACTATCCGGCTCTCGGTATATTCCAAGCGTTTTCTGATTAAAAGCATGTTACTGGTGGGGGCCACCCAAGGTTTTATTCAGCGTCCCTTCCTGGTGAAAGGGCTGCTGCATGGCTTAGCGGCTTCATTTTTGGCTATTGCATTGCTCATAGGTGTTCTTTACTTTGCAGGCAGGCAGATGCCGGAACTCGCAGGGCTACAGGACATAAATATATTTTTAGCCTTATTTGGCCTTATTGTAATCGCCGGACTGACGCTCTCATCTATTTCCACATGGTTGGCTGTAAGGAAATTCCTGCGAATGAAAACAGATCATTTTTATTATTGAAAATTGTTTATTATATCTAATTCCTTCTTTTATGGCAAAAGAATCTAAAACTCCGGAAGTACAGGTTAAGAAAAAGGGCGAAGAACTCAAGGCTGACCTGGCATTTGGAAAGGAGAACTACCGGCTGCTGCTTATTGGCCTGGCATTTATTGTTGCCGGCTTTGTACTGATGATTGGTGGCGGCTCCGACAATCCCAAAGTATTCAACGAAGCTATTTTCAACTTTCAAAGAATCACCCTGGCCCCGCTCCTGATCCTGGCCGGCTATGTGATTGAAATCTTTGCTATCATGAAGAAACCTAAAGAATAGTATGACTTTCGCACAGGCGATCATAATAGCTTTCGTTGAAGGAATCACCGAGTTCCTGCCCATTTCATCTACCGGGCACATGATTATTGCTGAAACAATACTCGGAGTGAACATTGACGACTTCACCAAAGCCTTTACGGTTAATATCCAGTTCGGAGCCATCCTTTCGGTGATTGTGCTTTACTGGAAACGCTTCTTCCAAACCTGGGATTTTTATTTTAAGTTAGGCGTGGCATGCCTGCCGCTTATCATAGCCTATCTGCTCGAAAAAAAGATCGACGCCATGCTGGGTAGCATACTTATTGTGGCTGCATCGTTGCTTGTCGGGGGTGTTTTCCTGATTTTTGCGGATAAATTATTCGACAGACCGGAAAACGAAAAGACCCAACTTACCTACAAAAGATCATTCCTGATAGGACTTTTTCAGATCATTTCCGTTATTCCCGGCGTTTCCCGTTCGGCAGCAACCATTATTGGCGGTATGAGCCAGAAACTCTCACGCAAAAATGCAGCAGAATTTTCGTTCTTCCTGGCCGTGCCTACAATGTTTGCAGCATCTGCCCTTAAACTTACGGAAAACTACAAACTTATCAATACCGATAACATTCATCTCCTGATTGCAGGCAATATCGTTTCCTTCATTGTTGCTATCTTTGCCATTAAATCATTTATAGCCTTCCTCACCAAACATGGCTTCCGTTACTTTGGTTACTATCGGATAATTGTGGGAGCTATTCTGCTCCTGATGATAGCTTTTGGTATCGATATGAAATTTGCCGGCTGATGCACGATTTCAAAAAAGGCGAAGTTGTCCTGATAAATAAACCCCTCACCTGGACTTCCTTCGATGTGGTGAATAGCTTTCGTTATTGCATTAAGTCGAAACTGGGCTTTGGTAAGTTGAAAGTAGGCCATGCAGGCACACTCGACCCGCTGGCAACGGGGCTGCTTATCATCTGCACCGGGCCATTCACAAAAAAAATTGAGGAATTCACGGAATATGATAAGGAATACACCGGCACATTCGTGTTGGGTGCAACTACAGCTTCTTTCGACATGGAGAAGCCTGTTGATCAGGTATTCCCGATCGGTCATATCACCGAAGAATTATTAATGGCTGCAGCCCGTCAGCTTACAGGTATCCTTAAGCAAGTACCACCTGTATTTTCTGCCGTAAAGATTGATGGAAAACACGCCTATGAATATGCGCGAAAAGAGAAGGAGCTGCTTATGCCTCCAAAGGAAGTAACCATTTCTGAATTTGAAATCACACGCATAGCACTTCCGGAAGTTGATTTCAGAATAGTCTGCAGTAAAGGCACTTACATCAGGGCACTGGCACGTGATTTTGGGCTTGCCGCCAACAGCGGAGCTTATCTTTCGGTATTATGCCGTACCCGTGTGGGGCCATATCTTCTCAGCGATAGCTGGGAAATGAATGCCTTCAAGGAATTTCTGCTTGCTGAGAAACTCCTCGCTGTTACCGCAGAATCCACACAGCAGAATTGACCGGAATGATAATTCCGGGATTTTTCGTTATTTCCCTTTTTGCAAAATATTTACTGCAGCAATAAAAGCTTTATCCGAACGCAGGTAAATCGGGTAAAACCCTTTTTCGTCGTAGATATTACGGGCGATGTAAGCTTTCAGCAGGCTTTCGAGGTGTGGCCTGGCTGCTGCAATTAAGTCATGGTCGCCCTTCACTTCATTTTTTGCTGCGTAAGCTACAAATGCATCAAACAAGAACTGGTCCACCTTAAAATTACGGTCGAACGCCTCGAACGAGCCAAAACGCTTCAGGCTTTTACGATTGGTATCGGTATAATCGAAGGCGAATTGGTAGAGTGTGCCTTTATTCACGGCTTCGTTATAGTATTTCAGTTTTAGATCTTTTTCGATGGGAATAAATACATCGGGCATAATTCCGCCACCACCATACACGGTTTTTCCACCGGGGGTTTTGAATTTGAGCGAATCGGCAAATTTAATACTGTCGGAGCTTTCGAGTTCGCCATCTGTAAAGCGGTGATAATACTCGCCATAATAATCTTCAGTTCCATTATTATAAGGCTTCTGAATACAACGACCTGTAGGGGTATAGTAGCGCGCTATGGTAAGCCGGATGGCCGAACCATCGCGAAGGTTTAGTTGTTCCTGTACAAGGCCTTTGCCGAAAGACCTTCGTCCAACTACCATGCAACGATCATTATCTTGTAAAGCTCCTGCAACAATTTCGGCGGCCGAGGCCGAACCTTCGTCGATAAGCACTACCAGCGCATTGTTTTCCCATTGGCCTTCGCTGGTAGCATAGGCATAATTCCGGGGGCGATTATGACCTTCTGTATATACAATCAGTTTTTTATCTTTCAGGAATTGGTCAGCTACAGCAATGGCTGCTTGCAGGTATCCGCCCGAATTACCACGCAGATCGAGGATCAGTTTATGAATTCCTTTATTGCTCAATTCGGTGAGCGACTGTGAAAGTTCGTCAGCAGTGGTGGCAGAGAATTTACTTAGTTTGATGTATCCGGTGGTAGTGTTCACCGGGTAAGAAATATCGATACTGTATGTAGGAATTACATTA
Source organism: Bacteroidales bacterium (assembly GCA_036382355.1). Taxonomy (GTDB): domain Bacteria; phylum Bacteroidota; class Bacteroidia; order Bacteroidales; family DASVHX01; genus DASVHX01. The sequence continues at coordinate 2,383 of DASVHX010000388.1, read as the reverse complement.
CGTACGATTTTAAAACCGATAGGTTTGCGCTGTCCACGGCGGAAAACGGACACGTTAACGATGGTTCCCCGCTGCCCTTTTAGCGCTTTCATCACTATTTCATTGGTGATTTTCTTGCCTGTAAAAGGCTTTTCATCCACTTTTACAATGCGGTCGCCGGCCAGTATTCCCACTTTTTCGGATGGGCCTCCGGTTACCGTATTAATTACGGCTACCGTATCGCGTTCGATGCGGAACTGCACGCCAATACCATCAAAATTTCCCATCAATGGATCGTTAGCTTCTTTAAACTCAGAAGCAGGGATGAACATCGAATGCGGGTCGAGGCTTTCGAGCAATCCCTTGATAGCCGATTCCTGCAATTTCTGTTTGCCAACAGAATCTACGTAATCCTGGCTAACATAGTTTATGACATCATTAAGGACGTTGGTGTTTCCTCCAGAGAAGCGCAGAAAAGAGCTGTTGTTGAGAATTGCGACCTTGTAAAGCTTTGTCCCAAGGAATATTCCCGCTATAAGAACGAGTGCAAAAGCAATAGGTAGGTAGATAAATAACCGGCGGTTCGAATTCATTTTTCTATGTTGAAAAGATTGAGATACTTTATGGATGTAATTATTGCAGGAATTAAACGCAAAATTGAGAGAAACGTTGTATTAGCCATTCAAATCAGTTGTTAAAATTTCATAAGTTCAAATAACTTTCGTTGCTGACCCTGATAGAATTTCAACCTCTGTCAGGATAAAAGAACTCTAAATAAGATCATTAACCCAACACTTGATTCGTATTATTTAAATTTTTCTATTGTTTTACGGATAGCATCGGCCGACCATTGTGTAAGCATAGTAGCAACCTTCTCACGACTGTATCCGGCACCATCTTCCAACAGACCACTGTCCTGGGTGTGAATCCGTTTGCCATTGCCATCGAGAATTACGAATACCGGGAAACCGAATCGCTGAGGGTAATCGATGGTGGCAAGCAATGCGCGGTTTTCGTTTTCCTTGCTATAATTTACTTTTACTACTTCGTAATTCACTTTCAACAAGCTATCGAGCCTGGCATCCTCGTGCACTAATTTATTGAAACGCAGGCACCAGGGGCACCAGTTGCCACCAATCTGCAGAAAAACGTACTTTCCTTCGGCTTTGGCCAGTTGCAAGGCGGCAGTTACGCCGGCTTTTGCATCTGCCGATGGATCATAAATTTTAACTGGCTGCTGCGCAAAAACTCCCAGGAACAATAGCATACTGACAATAAATAATGAGATTCTTTTCATAGAAAGTTGAAGGATTAAATGAGGCGATAAAGGTAACTATTTTCCCTTTCGGCTGCCGTTCTGCGAAATAAGGGAGGCTAGCGGGAAAATTTCTTTGTTGGCAATACCACCTGACAAAACGGTTTCTCCGGAAAGAATCAGATATTCCTCCGGGATCAGTATTTCATTATTCAATTTGTCGCCGGATTTTTATACTTTTGACATACCAAAATCGGGATGTTAGCTCAGTCGGTTCAGAGCGCATGCTTCACACGCATGAGGTCGGCGGTTCGAACCCGCCACGTCCCACTCCCCTAAACCTTCTGTTGTTTTATTTAATTCGACAGTTACAAACTGACCCGAGCTGGACTTTTTTCAATTAACCGTCCATTAAATCAAGAACTGATTACTTTTTATGCACCAGCAATCACCGTAAAATCCGCATAAAGGGACTAATTGCTTAAAACCACAGTCAATTATCAGTTAATCGCTGGTTTGTCGGATAATACCCTTTCACGTATGGCCCGTATCACTTTTAACGGAGTTTCCGTGACAACCATGTTATAGAGCCAGGCTGGAACATTTCCGCCAGGATCAACGAACCCTTCGAGGGTTACATGAACATTCCCTTTGTCCATGGGTTGAACCGTCCATTTTTGCCAGTATTTTTTGATCCGGACCAGGCGCGGTTTTTCCGGGACAACATTAAGGAGCGGTTTTGAAAAAATAATTCTCGCTCCTGTTGCCGCATCGGTTGAAATTCTTGCTTCAACCACCAGATCGCGGTTGGATAGCGGCCAGGGCGCATTATAAACGAGGTAAAACTGCGTAAATTTATTTTCTTCGTAAGTGAGCACCTTTATTTCACTGATATCTTTATCCCACCAGTCCAGATGTTTAGCACTTCCAAGTATTAAACTCAACTTGTTTATATCGGCCCGGAACGTGGTTTCACCTTTGAACGATTTAAGAGAACTGTTCAATTCCTTGCGGGTGAATATTTTAATCCCGTCTTTTTCTTTAATGAAATTCCATGATTGTCCGTAAATATCCTTGGGTACAATATAAAGAAAAACAGGCAACACCAGGATTAACCAATAGCATTTCTTCATCAGGAGGTCCGGATTT